>JAQGMN010000296.1 GCA_028292345.1 Polaromonas sp.
GTCGATTACACCGAGCTGGACGCCGCTTCCAACCGGGGGGTCGATGAAATCGCCCAGCTGCTGGAGCAGGCGGTTTACAAGCCGGTGGTGGGCCGTTTCAAGGTCTTCATGATCGACGAGGTTCACATGCTGACGAACCATGCTTTCAACGCCATGCTCAAGACGCTGGAGGAGCCGCCCGAGTACCTCAAGTTCGTGCTCGCCACAACCGACCCGCAGAAGGTTCCGGCCACCGTGCTGTCGCGCTGCCTTCAGTTCAACCTGCGGCCGATGGCGCCCGAGACGGTGCTGGAGCATCTGGTGCAGGTGCTGGCCCTTGAAAACGTCCCGGCCGAGCCGCAGGCCCTGCGCCTGCTGTCGCGCGCGGCGCGGGGGTCGATGCGCGATGCGCTGTCGCTCACCGACCAGGCGATAGCCTTTGGCTCGGGCCGGCTCGACGAGGCCAGCGTGCGCGTCATGCTCGGCAGCGTGGACCGCAGCTATGTGTTCCGCCTCCTTGATGCGCTGGCGCGCGGCGATGGCCGCACGGTGGTCGAAACCTCCGAAGTGCTGCGGCTCAACGGGCTGAGCGCCGCCTCGACGCTTGAGGAAATGGCGACCATCCTGCAGCGCATGGCGGTGCTTCAGGCCGTGCCCGGCATGGGCGCTGGCGACGACGACACCGACCCGGAGATTGCCGAAACCGCCCGGCTGGCCCAGGCCATGCCGGCCGACGAAACCCAGCTGCTCTACAGCCTGTGCCTGCACGGGCGCGGCGAGCTGGGCCTGGCGCCCGACGAATATGCGGGTCTGACCATGGTGCTGCTGCGTTTGCTGGCCTTCAAGCCGACGGGCGCCGTCGTGTCGCCGGTTGCCGGAGCGCGACCTGTCGCCGTCAGGCCTGCGCCGGGGAGTGCCGTCGAGCCGGTAAAAAAGTCGCTGCCTGAGCAGGTCGAGGCGCCTGCTGCCGGCCGGCTCCACTCGGTCCCGGCCGGGCCTGCATTGGGGCCGCAAGACCCGGATCAGGCCTTGCCGGCCCAGGACGTGCCCGTGCTGCCAATGAAGGCGATTTATGAGTCAAATACGGCCCCTGCGCACGCCGAACATGCGCTGAGTGCTATGAATAGTGAAGCGCTCAACGAGCCTGCCGGGGCACCGGTCCAGGCATTGCCAGAGGCCAGCGCACAGGGCGCGTCGCTTGACGAAGACTGGGAACGCATCGTCAACCGGATGGTGGCGGCCGAATCCATCGCGGCCTTGACGCGCGAGCTGGCGCTGCAGTCGCAGTTGTGCAGCCGGAGCGAGGGCCTTTGGACCCTGCGCGTCGAGCGCGAGTCATTGAACCAGGCGGCGGCCCGTGAAAAGCTGCAGGTCGCGCTTCAGGCCGCGCTGGCCGAACCCGCCCTCCGGCTGGCTGTCGAATTGGGCGCCGTGACCGATACACCGGCGCGCCGGAACAGCGCCGCGCTGTTGGAACGCCAGCGCAACGCCGAGCAGTTGATTCAGAACGACCCGTTCGTGCAGGACATGATCCGCGAATGGGGCGCCCGGATTGTCCCGGGCAGCATCAAGAGCGTTTCTTCCTGAGCCGACGACCTGCGCTTTGCCACGGCCAGCCGATATGATCAACGACAGTTTCAGCAACCCTATTGAAAGGAAAGAACATGTTCAACAAAGGACAACTCGCCGGCCTGATGAAGCAGGCGCAGGCCATGCAGGACAACCTGAAAAAAGCCCAGGACGACCTGGCGTTTGTCGAAGTCACCGCCGATGCGGGCGCCGGCCTGGTGAAAGTCACCATGACCTGCAAGCATGACGTCAAACGCATCGAGATCGATCCCAGCCTGCTGAGCGAAGACAAGGACATGCTCGAAGACCTGGTCGCCGCCGCGTTCAACGCCGCCGTGCGCAAGGCCGAGGAAGTCAGCCAGGAAAAAATGGGCAAGCTCACGGCGGGCATGCCGGCGCTGCCCGGCGGCATGAAATTTCCGTTCTGAACCGCCAGCTATTTAACGCAAGCAGGCAACGTGGCAGATTCCAATGCGCTTGAAGGATTGACCCAGGCGCTTCGCAAGCTGCCGGGCGTGGGCGCCAAGTCGGCAGCGCGCATGGCCTTTCACCTGCTGCAGCACGACCGGCCGGGTGCCTTGCAGATTGCGCAGGCGCTGGACCATGCGGTCCAGAGCATCGGGCATTGCGCACTGTGCAACACCCTGACCGAGCAGGAGGTTTGCGTGACCTGCGCCAATCCGCAACGCGACCGCAGCAAGCTCTGCGTGGTGGAAACACCGGCCGACCAGGCGGCGCTGGAACGAACCCTGGCCTACCGCGGCCTGTATTTCGTGCTGATGGGCAAGCTCAGCCCGCTGGACGGCATAGGCCCCAACGACATCGGCCTGCAAAAACTGTTCGACCGGGTGGCACCGCGGGACAAGGCCGGGGAACTGGTGCCGGCCGTGTCGCGTGAAGTGCAGGAGGTCATCCTGGCGACCAATTTCACTGCCGAAGGCGAGGCCACGGCGCATGTGATTGGCCAGGCGCTGAAAAGCCGGGGCATGCAGGTCACACGCCTGGCGCGCGGTGTCCCGGTGGGCAGCGAACTCGAATATGTGGACCTGGGAACGATTGCCCACGCACTGACCGACCGGCGATAAGCCGGCAGGCACCCAAGGCTGCTGTCGGTCCTAAAAAATGACAAGGTTTCTCATGCTGCCTGCACATTTCACGCTGGCCCATTGGTGCATTCTGGTGGCCGCCTTGCTGCCCATCGTCTGCGCCGGCATTGCCAAATACGGATTGATGCGAACCCCACCGGCAAAGGGCGGCTACGACAACAACCATCCCCGCGCCTGGCTGGCGCGCCAGACCGACTGGCGCGCGCGCGCCAACGCGGCGCAGGCCAACACGTTCGAGGCCATTCCCTTCTTTTTTGCCGCGGTCATCATTGCCCACCAGCTCCAGGCCAGCCAGGCCCGGCTCGACATCCTGGCCGTGCTGTTTGTCGTGCTGCGCATCGTCTACATTGCGCTGTATGTCGGGGACAGGGCCAATGCCCGGTCGATCGTCTGGGCGCTGGCTTTCTTCATCAACATCGGCATCCTTTTTTCGGGGTTTCGCTGACAGGTTTTCTGACCAAAAGTCACTTCCCGTTACAAAAGAGCGGGCTTCGGTAGCAGCCGGCACGGGATGTTCCGGATGCGATTTTTTTTCGGGCTCGGTATGCTGAAACGAATGGCTACCGAGAAGAAAGAAAATTGGCATGGAACGTTTCCCTCGCATGTCCCGGAGGCTGTTTACCGGCGGCAGCGTACTGGCGGCTGCAACACTGGCCTGGCCTGCGCTGCATGCGCAAGGCCAGCCTGAAACACGAAAAATCACGATCGCGGTGGAGAACAAGGCCGCTTTTTGCAGTCTGCCTTTGACCATTTCCGAGCAACTGGGCTATTTCCGGGCCGAAGGCCTTCAGGTGGCGATCAGCGACCATGAGAGCGGGGCGCAGGCCGTGCAGGCCTTGACTGGAAAATCAGCCGATATCTGTTTGGCAGGGTTCGAGCACATCATTCAATTGCAGTCTGCCCAGCAGATGGTTCAGTCGATCGTGCTGCTCGGCAGGGCGCCCCAGATCGCATTCGGCATTTCGACCAAAAGCCTTCCGCGCTTCATGTCCATCGCCGAACTGAAAGGCCGGAAGGTCGGTGTTGTCGCGCTACAAAGCGCCAGCACCCTGATGGCGTCCATGGTGTTGGCCCAAGGCGGCCTGAGGGCCGGTGATGTGAGCTTTCATGAAGTCGGCGAGGTGGAAGTCGCACTGGCCGCGCTGCGTTCAGGCCAGGTCGATGCCATGAGCCACACCGATCCGCTCATGACCATGCTGGAGCAAAAAGGCGAGGTCAGAATCGTCAGTGACGCCCGCACCCTCAAGGGAACGACCGAGCTGTTCGGCGGGCCCATGCCTGCCGCCTGCCTGTTTGCGCCGCTCGATTTCATCCGGAAAAATCCCAACACCTGCCAGGCCGTGGCCAATGCCCTGGTGCGCGGCCTGAAGTGGCTCCAGACAGCCGGGCCGGGGGACATCATCAAGACCGTTCCCGAAAACTACCTGCTGGGTGACCGGGGCCTGTACATTGCCTCGTTCAACAAGGTGCGCGAAGCCATTTCGCTGGACGGCGTGCTGGCCGATGACGCGCCGCGTACCGCCCTGAAGGCGATCGCCGGTTTTGACGCGAGCCTCAGAAGCAGCAGGATTGACCTGTCAAAAACCTATACCAATGAGTTTGCGCAGCGGGCCAAGACGCGTTTCAAGGCCTGACGTGAGCCTTGCCTCAAAATGCAGGCCGCGACGCGACAATGGCAGCGATGGAAAAATCTTCCTGCCGTCCTACAGCCTGGGCCGGCCCGGCTGTCTACAGTACGGTTGAACTGCAGGTGCGGTCCAGCTTCAGTCCGGCATTCACCTGTCCACCATCCGTCACCAGGGAAAAACCCATGAATCTTTCAGTAAGCATTGGTCCGATCGTCGCACTGATCGCAGGCATCCTGATCCTGCTGATTCCACGGCTTTTGAACTACATCGTTGCGGTCTACCTGATCGTCATCGGGCTGATCGGACTGTTCGGACACGGCTCATTGCGGCTTTGAGGCCTTGCGCTCGCCCGAATCGAATTTCCGCGCATTACTTTCGTTTGGACCTGACCACCGCTTTGCCCGTGTCGCGCCTGACGCCCTGAACGGCATTTTTCCCCCGTGATGGCGCAGGCCGCCGCACCGCATCGCCTGCAATGGCACGTGTGCCCAGCGGCAAATACAGCACGACCTGGTGCCCCAGCTTGAAGGCAGCCTGGGCGCTGACGTTGTTCCAGTTGGCCACATTGGCGGCCGGCAGGCCGTAGCGGCCGGCAATGCTGGCAACCGACTCGCCCTTTCGCGCCCTGACTGTCGTGCGCCGCGTGGTGATTTCAGGCGCCAGCGAAACCTGGGCATTGTCCGCGACATGGCTGCTGACGTCATTGTCCATCTGGGCTGTGCGTGGAACAAGCAAGGTCGAGCCGGCCTTGATGAGCATGCGGGGCGGAATGTTGTTCATGCTGCGCAGGTCGGATTCGCTCATTCCGGTATGCCGGGCCGCTTCCGTCGCATTCATGGTGCTGGGTGCTGTCCAGGCGGTCCAGCTGGCATATTGGCCCTGCGTATAGGCGTCGAAGTTGCGCTGGAACACGAGCGCGTTGTCCCACGGCAGCAGGATCTGAGGCGTTCCCGATGCCAGGATCACCGGGCGGCGGGCCGACGGGTTGAGCGCCTTGAAAACATCAATTTCAACATCAGCCAGCCGTGCAGCCAGGGCAACGTCAATATCCCGCGTGATCTGGACCTGCTGGAAATAGGGGTGGTTTTCAATCAGCGGCAGTTCGGTGCTGAACGCCTGCGGATTGGCCACGATATTTTTCACGGCCTGGAGCTTGGGCACATAAAGCCGGGTTTCCGCCGGCATGTTCAGCTCGTCATAGGTCGTTCCCAGCCCGGCCTTCTGGTTTTTGGCAATGGCCCGGCCCACGCTGCCTTCGCCCCAGTTGTAAGCGGCCAGCGCCAGGTGCCAGTCGCCGAACATGCCATGCAGCTTTTGCAGGTAGTCCAGCGCTGCGCGCGTGGAGGCCAGCACATCGCGCCGGTCATCGCGAAAGTCGTTTTGCTTGAGGGCAAAGTACTTGCCGGTCGCCGGCATGAACTGCCACATGCCCGCCGCCTTGGCGCTGGACACCGCCTGCGGGTTGAAGGCGCTTTCAATGAAGGGAAGCAGCGCCAGTTCGGTCGGCATCTGGCGGCGCTCCAGCTCTTCGACGATGTGGAACAGGTATTTCCTGGAGCGCTCGGTCATGCGCTGAATGTAATCGGGACGGCTGGCATACCACTGCTCACGGTCGGTCACCAGTTCGTTTTGCAGGTCGGGCATGGCAAAGCCCCGGCGAATCCGCTCCCACAGTTCCTTGGGCGGCTCGGTGGAGGCAATCGGTAGAGAACTGACCTGGCCCGGCGTGATGGCACGCAGCGGACCGGATGGAATCGTCTGCCCCGGGACGGTTCCCGGTCCGGTGGACAGAACCGGATCGTCCGGCAGGCCTGGCGCCTGCGTGGCGCAACCCGCCATCACGGCCATCGCCAGCAGGAGCGCCAGCGAAACAAGCCGAAAGCCGAGGAAGGAAAAGGAAAAGGAAGGGAAAAAAGAAAGCGGGGCGGTTCGGGGGACGGGCTTCATTTGAATTGGTTTTTCCATTGCCGCAGGGCGGCAAATACAGTGGTGTCGTCGCGGGCTGACGCTTCAAACTGGTGAACGGCAGCCCGGATGCCGGCTTGCCGCGTGCGTAAAAAAGGATTGATCAGAACTTCCTGGCTGATGGAACTGGGCAGGGTCGGCAGCCCCTGCTCGCGCAACTGGCGGCAATGCTGCGCATGGGCTGCCAGAGCCGCATTATCGGGCTCAACGGCCAGCGCGAATCGGAGGTTGGCCAGCGTGTACTCGTGCGCGCAGCAGACACGGGTTGCGCCGGGCAATGCGGCTAGCTTGTCCAGCGATGCCAGCATTTGCGCCGGCGTTCCTTCGAACAGGCGGCCACAGCCGCCTGAAAAAAGCGTGTCGCCGCAAAACAGCAGCGGCTGGCCATCCATGTCCGGTGTGTAAAAGGCGATATGTCCTGCGGTGTGGCCTGGCACGTCGAGCACCTGGAAATCCAGGCCGAGGGCAGTCACCCGGTCGCCTTCGCGCAGCGGCTGGAAGGGCGCCGGTATGCGTTCGGTGGCCGGGCCATGCACCGTGGCGCCGGTCGCCTTGCGCAGCGCATCGACCCCCCCGGTATGGTCCGCGTGGTGGTGCGTGACTAGAATTGATTCCAGGCGCAGTCGGGATGCTTCCAGGACCCGCATCACCGGCTCGGCGTCGCCAGGGTCCACCACCAGGGCGCGCCGGCCGTCATGCAGCAACCACAGGTAATTGTCGGAAAAAGCGGAAACAGGAATCAAATACATGCAGTGGTCTCGATGAAGTCGGAAATTATAGGATTGACCGAGTGGCTCAAAACCCCGCCGGGGGCCTATCTGCTGGCCTGGGAGCGCTCCCGCTTTGACTTGGCCGTCAGTGACATCTTTGGCTACCATGCCCTGCAACTGGGACTTCCGGAACTCGATGCGCTGCAGGCCAACCGCATGCCGCACAAATGGCTGGCCCTTTCCTCCCTGGAAAAGCAGACTTTACCGCTTCATACAAAAAACGGCCCAGCGCATCGGACAGGGCTTGACCCCTTAAGTTCCCCGCTGGCTGCCTTGTACGCCGATCCGGCAGCGCTTCCTTTTTCCGAAAGCACCCTCGACCTGGTGGCATTGCCGCACACGCTGGAGCTTGGCAGCGACCCGCATTCTGCCTTGCGCGAAGTGGCCCGCGTCCTGGTTCCGGAAGGGCGGGTGGTGATCAGCGGCTTCAATCCCGCCAGCCTGTGGGGCATGCGCCAGCGGCGCGACCATCTTTACCGGCGCTTTGGCTACGAGGGGCTTTTTTTGCCGGAGGCCGGCGACTACATAGGCTACTGGCGGCTTCGCGACTGGCTCAGGCTGCTCGATTTCGAGGTGGAGTCGGCGCAGTTTGGCTGTTACCGCCCCGCGCTGAAAAGCCAGAAGTGGCTGGACCGGTTTGACTGGATGGACCACGCCGGCAAACGCTGGTGGCCGATTTTCGGGGCGGTCTATTTTCTGGTGGCTGTCAAGCATGTGCGCGGCATGCGTTTGCTGGAGCCCGCCTGGAAGACGCGCAAATCAGTGGCGGCGGCGCCCGCCATCGTCGCCAGCAGGAAGCCCGCCCGCTGGGTCAAAATCAGCGGCTGAGCTTTTATTGTTTTTTTCAACTTCTTTTCAATCCACCAGGCTTTCCTGGCACCGCAAGACCCCATGACCGATTCAGCAGCACAGCCACGCCTTACCCCTCAACACGTCGTGATCTATACCGACGGCGCCTGCAAGGGCAATCCAGGGCCCGGAGGCTGGGGCGCCCTCTTGGCCGGCAGCGGCACCGAGAAGGAGCTTTTTGGCGGCGAGATGGGAACGACCAACAACCGCATGGAAATGACCGCCGTCATCGAGGCGCTCGCGGCGCTGAAAAAGCCGTGCAACGTGACCCTTTACCTCGACAGCCAGTATGTGCTCAAGGGCATCACCGAATGGATCCACGGCTGGAAGGCCCGGGGCTGGCGCACCGCCGCCAAGGCGCCGGTCAAGAACGTCGATTTGTGGCAGCGGCTCGACGCGCTGCTGGTGTCCAGCGGCCACACCATCGACTGGCGCTGGGTACGCGGGCACAACGGCGATCCGGGCAACGAGCGCGCCGATGCGCTGGCCAACAAGGGCGTGGAACGCGCACTGGGCCGCCTCTGACCGGTCCTGCGGCGCATCAAGAACGCGCCCGAACTGCCGCGGCTCTCAGGGCCGGCAGGTAAAGCCCTGGTAAAGCAAAGGCAGCCTGCCCCGCAGGCGGGCCTGGGCGCTGCGGGTTGCCTGACATCCTGCTACATTGACAGGCTGATTTCTTTCACCCCTCGTCACCTTGCAACCCCCCCTCATGGCATCAAAAGCACTTTATACCGTGGTCGCCGTGGCGGGCATTGCAGCGGCCTCAGGCGCCGCCTGGTGGTACCAAAAACCCAGGCCCGCTGACCCGGACCGTGTGGGCACGGCCGCTTCCGCACCCGCGCAAGGCGCATCCGCCAGTCCCGGGGCTGCCGCCAAGCCGCCTTCGGTCGAGGTTGCAAGGGTCGAACTGGCGCGCCTGGTCGACGACACCCGCGCCGTTGGCAGCCTGCGATCACGCCGCGGCGTGGTGTTGCGCCCTGAAATCAGCGGCCGCATCACCCAGCTCAACTTCACCGACGGCCAGCGGGTTCGCAAGGGACAGGTGCTGGTGCAACTGGACGACCAGTTGCCGCAGGCGCAAATCATGCAAAGCCAGGCCGAGCTGTCGATCGCCCAGGCGAACCAGAAGCGCAACCAGGAACTGGTGGCGCAAAATTTCATCAGCCAGCGCTCGCTCGATGAAAGCGCCGCCAACCTGCAGGTGGCCCAGGCCAGGCTGGCATTGGCCAAGGCCACGGCGGCACGGCTGAAGATCATCGCGCCGTTTGACGGCATCGTCGGCATTCGCCAGGTCAACGTGGGCGACTACCTCAAGGACGGCGCCGACATCGTCAACATTGAAGACATCGACGCCATCTATGTGGATTTCAGGCTGCCCGAGCGCTACCAGAGCAAGGTCAGGCGCGGCCAGACGGCGCAGCTCGACATCGACGCTCTGCCCGGCCAGCGCTATTCCGCGCAGATCCAGGCGATTGATCCGCTGATCGATGCCAACGGCCGGTCGGTCGGCATCCGCGGCTGCATCGACAACCGGGCGCTGCAGTTGCGCCCCGGCATGTTTGCCCGGGTGAACACCGTGTTCGGCGTTCGGGACAATGCGAGCGTCATACCCGAAGAAGCGATTGTTCCGCAAAGCGGGAAGCAGTTCGTGATCAAGCTGCTCGACGGGCCCAGCGAAGCAACCCGCAAAACCCAGCGCGTCGAGGTCAAGGTGGGCCTGCGCAGTCCGGGCAAGGTGGAAATACTGGAGGGGCTGGCGCCGGG
>JAQGMN010000337.1 GCA_028292345.1 Polaromonas sp.
GGAATGTCACGGTATTCAAACTTCATGCCTTGAGAAGCTTCATCCCAGACGATGGCCTTCATCATGATCAGGTCCACGACACCTGTGAAGTTTTCTTCAGCGCCGATAGGGATCACCATGGGCACCGGGTTGGCCTTCAGGCGCAGCTTCATGCCTTCGACGACCTTGAAGAAGTTCGCACCGGTGCGGTCCATCTTGTTGACGAAAGCCAGACGCGGCACCTTGTACTTGTTGGCCTGGCGCCAGACGGTTTCCGACTGGGGCTGCACGCCGCCCACGGCGCAATAGACCATGCAGGCGCCGTCGAGCACGCGCATCGAGCGCTCGACTTCAATCGTGAAGTCAACGTGGCCGGGGGTGTCAATGATGTTGATGCGATGTTCCGGATAGGAAGCATCCATGCCTTTCCAGAAGCAGGTGGTGGCAGCCGAGGTAATCGTGATGCCACGCTCCTGCTCCTGCTCCATCCAGTCCATCGTGGCGGCGCCATCGTGAACTTCACCAATCTTGTGGCTCACGCCGGTGTAGAAAAGAATCCGCTCGGTGGTGGTGGTCTTACCGGCATCGATGTGCGCGGAAATACCGATATTGCGGTAGTTTTTAATGGGGGTAGCGCGGGACATAAATTACTTTCAGTTCGGTGTTGCGAACAAAGACTCGTTGCCAAGATATTTCTCTTGTTTTTCTACGCGTCTGCCGGCTGGGCGCTTTTGGCACCGAGCCGGCAGGAGTTGGGGTTGAACCGCCAGGATTCAAGGCTTTTTGGTAACCCTGAGTTACGGCGGCAACCCTTCAATGAAGCGCAGTCAACACTGCAATCGATTGAATTAGAAGCGGAAGTGGCTGAACGCCTTGTTGGCTTCGGCCATGCGGTGAACTTCATCACGCTTTTTCATGGCGCCGCCACGGCCTTCGGTGGCTTCCATCAATTCATTGGCCAGGCGCAATGACATTGATTTTTCGCCACGCTTCTTGGCAGCTTCCTTCAACCAGCGCATGGCCAGGGCCATGCGGCGGACAGGACGCACTTCAACCGGCACCTGGTAGTTGGCACCACCGACGCGGCGGGACTTCACTTCAACCATGGGCTTGATGTTGCCGATGGCCATGTGGAAAGCCTCCAGCGGATCTTTGCCGGGGTTCTTTTTCTCGATTTGCTCCAGAGCGCCATAAATGATGCGCTCTGCGACGGCTTTCTTGCCGCCTTGCATGATCACGTTCATGAATTTGGCAAGATCGACATCGCCAAATTTTGGATCAGGAAGAATTTCACGTTTAGGGACTTCGCGACGACGTGGCATTTTTTCACCTCTTTGCTTCAGCTGGCATCCTTGCGGACACCGCGAGAGTTAGCAAACCCTCACTTACTCGACCGGCGCAAACAACTTGCACTTGGGTCACTTCGCTTCACAACACCGGCCAGGGTGAGTCAAGCACCTTTTTTTGAACAAACCATGACAGTTTCTTCGGGCACGAACGACAAAGTTCGAACCAATGGACCAATTACTTGGCTTTTGGACGCTTGGCGCCGTACTTGGAGCGCGACTGCTTGCGGTCTTTCACGCCTTGCAGGTCGAGCGAACCGCGAACGATGTGGTAACGCACACCGGGCAAATCCTTGACCCGGCCGCCGCGAACCAGCACCACGCTGTGTTCCTGCAGATTGTGGCCTTCGCCGCCGATGTAGGAAATGATCTCGAACCCGTTGGTCAGGCGCACCTTGGCGACTTTACGAAGAGCGGAGTTTGGCTTTTTAGGCGTGGTGGTGTACACACGGGTGCAAACGCCACGGCGCTGTGGAGAATTTTCCATCGCGGGGCTTTTTGACTTGATCTTTTCGACCTCGCGCCCCTGACGGACTAACTGATTGATGGTTGGCATTGAAACGTCCCTAAACGTCTGGAAAACGGTATAAAAATACGGAAAACTTCTCCGCACCAAAAGCGGAAAAGCCTTCGAGTATATGCGGGATGCCCAAAAAGCTCAAGCCACTCTCTTGGCAAAGGCATGGCCGATCCTGAAATCCAGTTGGAAACCTTGCATTGCCAAAGCCAGCATTCGGGCCAGACAAGGGTTTCTGCCTACGATATTTAACTTGAATCAGTCATGCGCAAACATTACTATCTACCGACCGGTCGGTCAAATAACGATCTGTCTGGACTGGTACAGACCACAAGGAAACGCCCATGACCGAGCATTTGCCGCAACAGACCGCCCAGTGGGTGGGTGAGCGCCTGTTTGCCAATGACCGGGCATCCCGGGCGCTGGGCATGCAGTTGCTTGAAGTCATGCCCGGCACGTCCCTGCTGTCGATGGCCGTGCGCGAGGACATGCTCAACGGCCACCAGACCTGCCATGGCGGAATGATTTCGGCGCTGGCCGATTCGGCGTTTGCCTTTGCCTGCAATTCCTGTAACGAACTGACCGTGGCCTCGGGTTTCAGCATTGACTTCCTGGCGCCGGCGCATCGGGGCGACCTGCTGACCGCCCGCTGCGCCGAAGTGTCCAGGGCCGGCCGCACCGGCGTCTATGACACGACCGTGACCAACCAGCGCGGCGAGCGCATCGCCGTGTTTCGCGGCCGCTCCTACACGCTCAAGGGCAAGCCGGCGGTGGCCCCTGACTCGAACCTCCAGGAGAACGGATGACCGTCAAACGCCCTGCCCCTGGCGACCTCGAACCGATCGAGCAGGCCAGCCGCGATGAAATCACCGCGCTGCAGTTGCAGCGACTGCGGGCCACGCTCCAGCATGCGTATGACCATGTGCCGCATTACCGCAAGGCGTTCGATGCCAAGGGGGTTCATCCGGGCGACCTGAAGCAGCTCGGTGACCTGTCGAAATTCCCGTTCACGGTCAAGAACGACCTGCGCCAGAACTACCCGTTCGGCATGCTTGCCGTGCCGCGCAGCCAGGTCGCGCGCATCCATGCCTCGTCAGGAACGACCGGCAAGCCCACGGTCGTCGGCTATACCCAAAAGGACATCGACACCTGGGCCAGGCTGGTGGCGCGCTCGATCCGCGCTGCGGGCGGGCGGGCGGGCGACAGCGTTCACATTGCCTACGGCTACGGGCTGTTCACCGGCGGACTGGGCGCGCACTACGGCGCCGAACTGGCGGGCTGCATGGTGATTCCGATGTCGGGCGGCCAGACCGAGCGGCAGGTGCAGCTGATCCATGACTTTGAGCCCGACATCATCATGGTCACGCCGAGCTACATGCAGGTGCTGATCGAGGAGTTTGCGCGCCAGGGCCTGGACCCGCGGCAAAGCTCGCTCAAGGTCGGAATTTTCGGCGCCGAACCCTGGACCGAGGCGATGCGCCGCGACATCGAGGGCAAGACCGGCATGGATGCGGTGGATATCTACGGCCTGTCCGAGGTCATGGGGCCGGGCGTGGCCAGCGAATGCATCGAGGCCAAGGACGGCCCGGTCATCTGGGAAGACCATTTCTACCCGGAAATCGTCGATCCCGACACCGGCGAGGTGCTGCCCGACGGCCAGGAGGGCGAACTGGTGTTCACCTCGCTGACCAAGGAAGCGCTGCCCATCGTCCGCTACCGCACGCGCGACCTGACGCGGCTGCTGCCGCCCACGGCGCGGTCGTTCCGGCGCATGGGCAAGATCGTCGGGCGCAGCGACGACATGCTGATCATTCGCGGCGTCAACGTCTTTCCGACGCAGATCGAGGAAATCGTGCTGCAGCATCCCAGGCTCTCGGGCATGTACCAGATTCATGTGAACCGCCAGGGTTCGCTGGACCAGGTGAACGTGCGCTGCGAATGGCGGCATTCGGCCGCAGGGTTCAGTCAAAACGACTCGCACGAGGTGGCTGCCTGGCTGCAGCAGCGCATCAAGGCGCTGGTGGGCATTTCCACCGAGGTGTCGGTCATGGCGCCGGAAACCATCGAGCGCACCCTGACGGGCAAGGCCCGGCGGGTCATCGACGCGCGGCCGCGCTAGCCGCGCCGGCGCATACGGCGAACACAACGGGAAAGGAAGAATTTCATGTACACGCAAGCCATGGACACGATGGCGCCCGGCGAAGGCCGCAAGGCGGTGCGCTCGGCCGAGGAAATGCAGCTGGAGGAACGTTTCGAGGCGCGCATCGACGAGGGCGACTTCATCGAAGCCAAGGACTGGATGCCCGAGCATTACCGCAAGACGCTGATCCGCCAGATCAGCCAGCATGCGCACAGCGAGATCGTCGGCATGCTGCCCGAAGGGAACTGGATCTCGCGCGCGCCCACGCTCAAGCGCAAGCTCATCCTGCTGGCCAAGGTGCAGGACGAGGGCGGACACGGGCTGTACCTGTATGCGGCCGCCGAGACGCTGGGCAGGACGCGCGATGAAATGCTGGACGCATTGCACACCGGCAAGGCCAAGTACAGCTCGATCTTCAACTACCCGACGCTCAGCTGGGCCGACATGGGCACGGTCGGCTGGCTGGTCGATGGCGCGGCCATCATGAACCAGGTGCCGCTGTGCCGCTGCTCGTATGCGCCGTATTCGCGCGCCATGATCCGCATCTGCCGCGAGGAAAGCTTTCACCAGCGTCAGGGCTATGAAGCGCTGCTCACCATGATGCAGCAGGGCACCGATGCCCAGCGCGCCATGGTGCAGGACTCGGTGAACCGCTGGTGGTGGCCGTCGATCATGATGTTCGGCCCGCCGGACGACCAGTCGCCCAACACCGCGCAGTCGATGCGCTGGGGCATCAAGCGCATGAGCAACGACGAGCTGCGGCAAAAGTTCATCGACGCCACCGCCGAGCAGGCCAAGGTATTGGGTGTGACCCTGCCCGACCCGGACCTGCAATGGAACGAGGAACGCCAGCACTACGACTTTGGCGCGATCGACTGGAGCGAATTCTGGCGCGTGATCGGCGGCGACGGACCGTGCAACCGCGAACGGCTGGGCGCCCGGGTCAAGGCCTGGGACGACGGCGCCTGGGTGCGCGAGGCGGCGCTGGCGCATTCGGCCAAGCAGCAACCGGCAGCCAGGGCGGCCTGACCCCCAATTCAGAGGAACCTGACATGACGCAAGCAACCGAATGGCCTTTGTGGGAAGTTTTTGTGCGCAGCCGCGCGGGCCTGGACCACAAGCACAGCGGCAGCCTGCATGCGGCCGACGCGAAGATGGCAATACAACTGGCCCGCGACGTCTACACCCGGCGCCAGGAAGGCACCAGCGTCTGGGTCGTTCGCTCCGACCAGATCACTGCCAGTGACCCGGGCGACAAGGGCATGTACTTCGACCCCATGGAAGACAAGGTGTACCGCCACCCGACCTTCTACAAGCTGCCCGATGCCGTGAACCACATGTGAGAAACCCGATGAACCCGTCGATCCAACCGAGCCGCGATCCTGGGGCGCAATACATGCTGCGCCTGGCCGACACCTGCCTGATCCTGGGCCAGCGCCTGGGCGAATGGTGCGGCCATGCGCCCATCCTGGAGGAGGACATTGCGCTGGCCAACACCGCGCTCGACCTGATCGGCCAGGCGCGCGCGCTGTTTGCCCACATCGGCCAATCCAGCGGGCTGGGGCATGACGAGGACCAGCTGGCCTTTCTGCGCGAGGAGCGCGACTATGTCAATGTGACGCTGGTCGAGCTGCCGCGCGGCGACTTTGCCTTCACTTCGCTGCGCAACGCGATGATGTCCACCTTCCTCAAACTGGTCTGGGAACGCCTGGCCGCCTCCAGCGACAGCGAACTGGCGGCGATTGCCGGCAAGGCGGTGAAGGAAGCGCGCTACCACCAGCGCCATGCCGGCGACTGGGTGGTGCGGCTGGGCGACGGCACGGCCGAGTCGCGCCGGCGCATGGAAAGTGCGCTGGAAGAACTGTGGCGCTACGCGCCCGAGTTGTTCGAGGGCGACACGATCGACGTGCAGGCCCGGCAGAGCGGCATTGGCCCCGACTGGAGCAGCCTGCACGCGCCGTGGCTGGCGGAAATGACCCAGTTGCTGAAGGAAGCCACGCTGGCGGTGCCGAAAGACAGCGCCTTTCGCAGCACCGGCAAGCGCGGCATGCACAGCGAGCACATGGGCTACCTCCTGGCCGACATGCAGTATCTGCAGCGCACCTACCCCGGAGGCGTCTGGTGACGGCTATTCAGGCAATCGCCGAGGATGCGCGCATTGCCGGCGCCTGGGCGGTGCTGGCGACCGTTCCCGACCCGGAAGTGCCGGTGGTCTCGGTACGCGACCTGGGGCTGGTGCGCGATGTGGCGCTTATCGAAAATGAACTGGAAGTGGTGGTCACGCCCACCTACTCTGGCTGTCCCGCTACTGAATACATAGCATCTAGCATTATCGAGGCGCTGGACGCCGCAGGCCTTGGGCCGGCGCGTGTGCGGATGCAGCGCGCACCGGCCTGGACCACCGACTGGATGACCGACGAAGGCCGGGGCAAGCTGCGCGATTACGGCATTGCGCCGCCCGGCCCTGTTGCGAATGCAGGCGCGGTGCCGGTCCGTTTTGCCGGCCGGCGCGCCGGAGGTGACGCGGCAGATGCGCCGCTGGCCTGCCCGCGCTGCGGCAGTGTGCATACCGCCTTGCTGTCGGCCTTTGGCAGCACCGCCTGCAAGGCCTTGCACCGCTGCCTGGAGTGCAAGGAACCGTTCGAGCATTTCAAGCCCCTCTAAACCTTAGCCAGAGCAGCCCCATGAGCGTCACCTTCCATCCCCTGCGCGTGCGTTCCATGGCTGCCGACACCGCCGACGCGGTGATCGTGTCGTTCGACGTGCCCGAGTCCCTGCGCAGCGTGTTCGGCTTCACCCAGGGCCAGTACCTGACGCTGCGCACCGAGCTGGACGGCCAGGAAATGCGCCGCTCCTACTCGATCTGCGCCGGCATCGACGATGGCGAGCTGCGCGTGGGCGTTCGCAAGGTCCAGGGCGGCGCGTTCTCGAACTGGATCCATTCCAGCCTTCGGCCCGGCCAGACGCTGGAGGTCATGGCGCCGCAGGGCCGCTTCTTCGTCGCGCTCGACCCGGCCGCGCACCACCACCATGTGGCGATTGCCGGCGGCAGCGGCATCACGCCCATCCTGTCGATCATGAAGACCGTGCTGGCGCGCGAGCCGCACAGCCGCTTCACGCTGATCTACAGCAACCGCACCCC
>JAQGMN010000355.1 GCA_028292345.1 Polaromonas sp.
GCAGCGGAATCGACACCTGCAGCGTCAGGTCGATCTCGGGATAGGCTTCGGTGAACTGGCGCAGGCGCGGAATCACCATGGAGCGGGCAAAGGTCGGCGTGACCGCCAGCCGCAGCTTGCGCTTGCCGGGCGTGGCGCTCTGGCCGGCCGTGCCGGGGAACTTCTGCAGCGTGGCCAGCCCTTCGCGCACATGCGCGAGGTATTCGCTGCCCTCGGTGGTCAGTGAAAAATCGGCCCGGCCGAACAGTTTGGTGCCGATGATCTGTTCGAGCTGCTTGACGCGGTGGCTCACGGCGCTGGGCGTGACGCACAGTTCCTCGGCCGACTGCGTCACGCTGCGCAGCCGCGCCAGGGCTTCAAACGTCAGCAGGCACTGGATGGGCGGGATGCGCTTGGCAGCCGCGCTGGGCACTGCGTAAGCCTCCATCGGCACAGGCCCCCTGACAAACCGGGGGGCGCCATTCTGACCGGAAGGAGTTTCGGCACTTGCCATGGGGTTTGCCTATTTGAAAATCACGGTTTTGTGGCCATTGAGCACCACCCGGTGTTCGCTGTGCCATTTGACGGCCCGGGCCAGCACCTGGCTTTCGGTGTCCCGGCCCATCGCGGTCAGGTCTTCGACCGTCTTGCTGTGGTCGGCACGGGCCACGTCCTGCTCGATGATCGGCCCCTCGTCCAGGTCGGCGGTCACGTAATGGGCGGTGGCGCCGATCAATTTGACGCCCCGGTCGTGCGCCTGGTAATAGGGTTTTGCCCCCTTGAAACTGGGCAGGAAAGAGTGGTGGATGTTGATCGCCCGGCCGGCGAGCTGCTTGCACAGGTCGTTCGACAAAATCTGCATGTAGCGCGCCAGCACGACCAGCTCGGCGCCTTCGGATTCAATGATCTCCAGCTGCCTGGCCTCGACCTGCGCCTTGGTGGCGGCGGTGACCGGCAGGTGGTGAAACGGGATGTTGTAGCTGGCCGCCAGCTGGTAGAACTCGCGGTGGTTGGAAATGATGGCGCGCACATCGAGGTGCAGCAGGCCCGACTTCCAGCGAAACAGCAGGTCGTTCAGGCAGTGGCCTTCCTTGCTGACCAGGATCACGGTGCGCATCGGCTGCGCGCTGTCGTGCAGTTTCCAGTCCATCTGGAAGGGCTCGCCAAAGGCCTTCAGCCGGCTGGAGAGTTCGGCGTGCGTCAGCTGGTCGCAGGCAAACTGCACGCGCATGAAGAACAGGCCGGTGCCATGGTCGTTGTACTGCGCCGCTTCTTCAATGTTGCCGCCATGCTCGAACAGGAAACCCGATACGGCATGCACGATACCCCGGCGGTCAGGGCATGAAAGGGTCAGGATGTAAGCGTGATTCATAAGGGGTGAATTGTCGCAGGTGGCGCCCGGCGGCCGGGCCTGCGGCGGGTGGCGCACTGCACCTGGACGGCGGGGGTGCCAGAATGCAGGGGCCCCTTGCGTTTGCACTTTCCAGAATCCAAAACTTCCCAACCTCTCGATTCACCCAGGAAACCGACATGGCCTACCAGAACTTCAACATGGACCACCAGTGGCTGCCGTTCACGCCCAACCGCAGCTTCATGAAGGACCCGCGCATCTTCGTGGCCGCCGACGGCATGCATTTCACGACGCATGACGGCCGCCAGGTGCTCGACGGCATTTCCAGCCTGTGGTGCGTGGCTGCCGGGCACAACCGCAGGCCGATCCACGAAGCCATCAAGAAGCAGCTCGACACGCTCGACTACGCCACCGCCTTCCAGGCCAGCAACGACCAGGCCTTCAAGGCGGCCGAAATGATCGCCGGCATGGCGCCGGGCGACCTGAACAAGGTGCTGTTCTGCAATTCGGGCTCGGAGGCGGCCGACACGTCGCTGAAAGTGGCGCTGGCCTATCACCGGGCGCGCGGCGAAGGCCACCGCAATGTGTTCATCGGCCGGGAGCGCGGCTACCACGGCGTGGGGTTCGGCGGCATGAGCGTGGGCGGCATTCCGTCCAACCGCAAGGTGTACGGCGCGGCGCTGCTGCCGCGCGTGGACCATATGCGTTTCATCCACGACCCGGTCAGCCATGCCTA
The DNA here is from genome assembly GCA_028292345.1 of Polaromonas sp. GTDB lineage: Bacteria > Pseudomonadota > Gammaproteobacteria > Burkholderiales > Burkholderiaceae_C > Polaromonas. The sequence continues at coordinate 2,067 of JAQGMN010000355.1, forward strand.
CATCAACGGCGTCGAGCCCGAATGGACCGAGGACCTGCTGCTGGAGCTGGAAAACCGCATCCTGCCGCTGCATGACCCGAGCAACGTGGCCGCCGTGATCGTCGAGCCGGTCGCGGGCAGCGCCGGCTGGTACCTGCCGCCCAGGGGTTATCTGAAGCGCCTGCGCGAAATCTGCGACAAGCACGGCATCCTCTTGATTTTCGACGAGGTGATCACCGGCTTTGGCCGCCTGGGCGTCAACTTCGGCGCCGACTACTATGGCGTCGTGCCCGACATGCTGAACTTTGCCAAGTGCGTGACCAACGGCGTGATTCCGCTGGGCGGCGTGGTCTGCTCGGACCGCATCTACGAGGCGATGATGCATGCCAATGCCGGCAGCCCCGAGTACGCGGTCGAATTCTTCCACGGCTACACCTATTCGGGCCATCCGGTGGCCTGCGCGGCGGCGATTGCCACGCTCGAACTGTTCAAGCAGGAAAACCTGTTCCAGCGCGCCGGCGAGATGGGCAAGGTGCTGGGCGACGCCCTGCACAGCGGCCTGAAGGGCCTGCCCAACGTGGTCGGCATCCGCGCCCTCGGGCTGGCCGGCGCGGTCGAGCTGGCGCCGGTGGCGGGCGCGCCGGGCAAGCGCGCCTACGACATCTTCATGGAATGCTTCCACCACGGCGTGCTGGTGCGGCCCGCCGCCGAGAACATCGTCGTCTGCCCGCCCTACATCGTCGAGAAGGAGCACATCGACCGCATCGTCAACGTGGTGGCCGACGCCATCCGCAAGCACGCCTGAGCGGGCGCGCCGCCCGCCGGCTTATTTCGCCGCCGAAGGCATCTGCGCCTTCAGCCCGGCGCAGTAATCGGTGTCGGGCAGGGCGGGCGTCGCCCAGACGCTGTCAAACGACGCTTCCCCACCGGGGCCGGAAGCGTCGCCCGCCCGCAGGTGCAGCGACTTGGCGCTCAGGTCGGCGCGCAGGTGCTGCGGCACGCCCAGGCGGCGGTCCACATGGCCGCTGCCGGCCAGCAGCACCACCGTCTTGCCGGGCAGCAGCAACTGGTGAAGGGTGTCGGCCATGGTGATGTCCCTGGCGATCTGTATGCGCGTCATGGGCTGAATCTGGCTTTCGGGCAGCAAGTTGCAGTGGCCCAGGCGGATGCCCTGCTGCTGGGCCTTCAGGGCCGGGCCGGGCAGCCGGGCATCGAGCTGGCTGTCGTTCATGCTGGCCGCCATCTGCGCGCGCGGCAGGTTGGCGCCCAGCACCGGCACCCCGGCACGCACGGCGGTCATCACCGCAGGACCGTAGGCGGCCCACGGCCAGGCCTTGTCGTCCCATTTCAGCGCCCTGCGCGCCTGCTCGTCGGTCGCGCTGGGCAAAAGCCGCGCGGTGCTGGCGCCGACCTCGGCCATTTCCAGCGCCACGGCCGCCAGCAGGCCCCGGGCGGCCAGGCTGGAGACGATCTGCTGCTCCAGTTCATGGTGCGCGGGCGCATCATGCTGCTCGCCGACCAGCAGCACGTCCGCGGGCATCAGCGGCTGCAGCCGGGCGGAAGTATCTGCCGCCGTGCGGCTGCCGGTCTGCTCCAGGATGGGCAGTTCGGGCCGGCCGGCACAGCCGCCGGCGGTCAGCAGCGATGCGGCCGCAACGAGCAGAGCGAAACGGCGGGGCGCAAAGAAGCGGAATGTAAACAGCATGGCTGGATACTAAGGCCTTCGCCCGTTCGCTACGGCACGCCTGGCATCTTGCGGGGTTTTACCGTGCCCGTTGCCCAGCCGGAGGGATATACCGCCCAGGGGTCAGTGCAGCGACACCGGCGTGTTGGCCAGGCCGCTGTAGCCTTCGAGCGTGTCCTCGACCTCTTCCTGGGTGGGCGTGTCCTTTTCCCAGCCGCTCAGGCGCTGCTGGAACATTTCGGCCCAGGAGCCGTCTAGGTAGACCTGCTTGCCCGAGCGCTTGTCGACGATTTCATAGCCGTGCCGCGCCAGTTGGGGAACGGCCGGCCGGGGTGCCGAGGTTTCGGGCGCATTCGCGTGGATCTGCACCACCACAAAAGATTCCGAGTCGTAAAGCAGTTGCATGGGGATGTCCTTTGTCCGCAGATGGACGCGATTGCGCCGACTTCAAGGGGCAAGGGCGCGCGGGGACTCACGGGCTTGCCAGGCCGCTCAGCTGCTGATCCACGAAATCGCCGTTGGCCTGGGTGATCTTGCTGCGCACCGGCAGGTGGCCCAGCGCCGGGGCAAACCAGATTTCCACCTTCTGGTCGTAGTCGCGCCGGGGCTGGCGCGACAGCTTGACGGTTGCCGTTTCGCCGAAAGGCAGGGCGAGCAGCTCCGGGCCTTCGACCAGGAAAGTCCATTGGTCCGCGCTGCGCGGCCCGACGGTGAGCGTTGAAATGGTCGAGCCTGCCGGAAAAGCGGCCGGATTGCCCGCCAGCATGCCGCCGAGCTGCATGAACACGCTGACCCGGTCCTGCGCGCCCTGGACCCACGGCACCGCGGGCGTGTTCGCGCTGAAGCTGATCTGGCCCTTGTCGGGCTCGAAATGGGCCGCCACCTCGGCGCGCGCCTTGTCGGAAAATCGCGCGGGCGCCAGTCCTTCGGCGCCGACCTGGCCGGTGCTGCTCATGGTGCGGGCGCCGATGAACAGCGCCTTGACGGTCATGCGCGCCTGGTAGCTGCTGCCGGCGTTTTGCCAGAGCAGTTCGCCCTGGGCATGGTAGGCCAGGCCCTTGGCGCTGCCGGTCATGCGGTAGTCCAGCCGGGCGCTGGGCGGCAGCGCCATGGCGGTGACCGGCGTCTGGGCGGCTGCCGGCGGCGATGGAGATGGCCCTGCCGCTGCCGCACCGCTGGCGGGAGGCGCCGGGGCGGTCGCCGCGGCACTGCTGGCGGTCGCTGCCGGGGCGGTTTCGGCCTCCGGCAAGGCCGTGGGCGGCGGGGCGCCGTCCGGTTCTGCCGGGGCCGCCAGGTCAGGGGCGCTGCCAGCCGACAAGTCGGAACTTGCTATTGAATCAATAGCTGGAGGCGCAGGCGCTTCCTGCGCAACAGGCGCTTTTCGCTTGAAAACCGGCTTGCTGGAAGGCCGGGCGACCGGTTGGGGCGGGGTGGGCGCGTGCGGCGCGGCTTCGGACTGTGGCGGACTGGCGGGCGGTGCCGGGGCAATGCTGCGGGTGGTCAACACCGCCACGCTGCGGGGCGGCGGCTCCTGCGCCGGGCCAAAGCGGGCCGGCCGGGTTTGCAGCACCAGCGCATGCACGGCCAGCACGCCCGCCGCCAGCAGGCCCAGGGTGCGCCAGGGCGGCGCGGCGCGGCGCGGCACAATCTGGCCTGTGGCCGGGATGCCGGAAGTCAGCCTGTCAGGACGCATCGCCCGGCCATTATTCATTCTGGAATTTCATGAAACTCGCTACCTACAAGGACGCCTCGCGCGACGGCCAGCTGGTCGTGGTGTCGCGCGACCTGTCAACCGCGCATTATGCGACCGGCATCGCCAGCCGGCTCCAGCAGGTGCTCGACGACTGGCGCTTCATGGCGCCGCAGCTGCAGGGCCTGTATGAACTGCTGAGCAGCGGCAAGGCGCGGCATGCCTTTCCGTTCGATCCGGCGCGCTGCATGGCGCCGCTGCCGCGCGCCTACCAGTGGGCCAGCGCCCCGGCGTACGCCAGCCATGTCGAGCGCCTGGGCAACCTTCCTGCGGCCGCGCTGCCAGCGGGCCTGCATGCCGGGCCAATGCTGCGCCAGGGCGGCAGCGACTGCTTCATCGGCCCGTGCGACGACGTGGTGCTGGCCAGCGAAGCGTTCGGCATCGACTTTGAAGCGCAGATCGCCGTCATCACCGGCGATGTGCCGATGGGCGCCAGCCCCGAGCAGGCGCTGGACGGCATTCGCCTGCTGACGCTGGCCAGCGACGTGTGCCTGCGCAGCCTGGGTGGGATGCTGGGCCGGCCCATGACTGCCTTCGGCCCGGTGGCCGTCACCCCTGACGAAGCCGGCGAGGCCTGGCGCCAGGGGCGGCTCGGCCTGAGCCTGCAAACCACCTGGAACGGCCGCAAGGTCGGCCTGTGCGACGCGGGCGCCGGCATGACGTTTCACTTCGGCCAGCTGGTGTCGCAGCTGTGCAAGACGCGGCCGGTGGGCGCCGGCAGCATCGTGGGCGCAGGCCCGGCCAGCCACCCCGACTGGAGCCAGGGCTACAGCTGCATCGCCGAAAAGCGCGCGGTCGAGACGGCGGACACCGGCAAGCCGAAAACCCGCTTCATGAAATTCGGCGACACCCTGCGCATCGAGGTCAAGGGCAAGAACGGGCAGCCGCTGTTCGGCGCGATCGAGCAGGAAATCACGCCGCCGGCCTGAGGCTGCGCGCCGGAATGAAACCCGGCGGGCAGCTTCAGGCCGCGTACAGCGTGTCGAGCGACCGAAAGCCCTTGACCTCGACCGGATTGCCGCACGGGTCGCAAAAAAACATCGTCCACTGCTCGCCCGGCTGGCCCTCGAAGCGCACCTGCGGCGCCAGCACGAACGCGGTGCTGGCCGCCTGCAGGCGCGCGGCCAGCGCCTGCCAGTCGGGCAGGGCCAGCACCACGCCGAAATGCGGCATGGGAACCAGGTGCTCGCCGACATGGCCGGTGCGTTCGGTCTTGAACGGCTCGCCCAGGTGCAGCGACAGCTGGTGGCCGAAGAAATCGAAATCGACCCAGGTGGCGGTGCTGCGGCCTTCGGCGCAGCCCAGCACGCCGCCATAGAAGCGGCGCGCCTCGTCCAGGTCGGTGACATTGAAGGCAAGGTGAAACAGGCTTTTCATGGCATAAGCTTAGCAGGCCGGCCCCGGAAAAAACCGGTTGACGCGATGCCCCCACGCTGCACAATCAGGCCGTGTGCCGGGGCTGATTCATGCCCTTTGCGCCCACAGGGCGCCCAGCGCCCGACCCCCCAGACGCAACACTGCAACAACCGCCAGGAGACACTTCAATGAGCAATGCAAACATCCCGTCTTTTCCCGACTTCGGCAAACTGGTGCCCGGTTTTGACTTTCTGCAAAACCTGGCCAAACAGGCTGCCGGCAGCGCGGCGCATGCCGTGCCGCAGCTGCCCAACCTGGGGAACTGGATCGCGCCCACGCTCAACGTCGAGGAACTGGAAAAGCGCGTGCAGGAACTGAAGGCGGTGCAGTTCTGGCTCGACCAGAACGCGGCCGCGCTCAAGGCCACCATCCAGGCGCTGGAGGTGCAGAAAATGACACTGAACACCCTCAAGGGCATGAACTTCAACATGGGCGAAGTGGCCAATGCCTTCAAGCTCAAGGTCAGCGACAGCCTGTCCGGCGGCATGCAGCGCACCGCCGACAAGGCCAAGGGATTTGCCGGGCTTGAGGTGCCTCCTTCGACCTACCAGGCCGGCAAGGAACAGGCCGAAAGCAGCCCGGACGCCGGCGAAAAGCCCTCGGCATCCAAAGCCGGGGACGGTGAAACGGCTGCCCCGGCGACCGGCCTCGCGGACCCGATGCAGTGGTGGGGCGCGCTGACCCAGCAGTTCCAGACCATTGCCGCCGAGGCGATGAAGGAAGTGGCCAAGACCACCGCCATCGATGCAAGCAAGAGCATCGCCGCCGGCATGGCCAAGGACGCGGTGAAAACCGCCACCGACATGGCCAAGAACATGGCCGAGACCGCCACCAAGACTATGGCAGGCGGCACCCGCGCCGCCACCGCCCTGACCGGCAACTGGCCCAAGGCGGGTGCCGCGAAAGACACGGCGGTGACGGCGCCGGGGAAAACGGCCGCGAAGACCGGTGCTGCCAAGCCGGCTGTCGCCAAGTCGCCAGCGGCCAAAACCGCGACCAAGTCCAAGGCGCCGGCACGCAAGGCGGCGGGCACCACTGCGCGCAAGACGACACGCTGAAACGGCCCAGTCCGGCGCCGTTCCAGTGTTGCGGGCCTGATCCTTTCCATGTCGGGCCCTTGCGGAAAACTCGTTTTTGGCAGGGCTGCGGTTGATGTGCCACATTGGAGCCTTGATTTCACCCTTAACGGCTTTCCTACTTTATGAAACTCTTTCCCTACGGCCACGCCACCCATCCGCAATGGGAAATGGCAGCCGCCCTGGTGCTGGCGCAACTGCGCGGCTTCCTGGCCCTGCCGGCCTATGCCTCCTCGCCCACGCTGGCGCTGCTCTACATCACCGACCACTATGCGGCCCAGGCGCAGGAAATCCTCGACCACCTGAGCGCCGAGCTTCCCTTCATCACCGACTGGAGCGGCACCGTGGGCGTCGGCATTGCCTCGAACAATGTCGAGTATTTCGATGAACCCGCCATGGCCGTGATGCTGTGCGAACTGCCGCACGACCATTACCGCGTGTTTTCCGGCGTGTCGCCGCTGCCGCCGGCGCGTGCCGGCGTATTCACCGCGCACACCGCGCTGGTGCATGCCGATGCGGCCACGCTCGATGTGGCCGAGCTCATCGCCGAGATGGCCGAGCGCACCGAAAGCGGCTATGTGTTCGGCGGCCTGGCGTCGAGCCGGAGCCGGACGGTGCAGTTCGCGCTCAGCGGCCACGGCAACCTCAAGGGGCAGGGCGCGGCCTGCGGCGTGTTCAGCGGCGGCCTGAGCGGCGTGGCCTTTGCGCGCGATGCGTCGGGCGCCATGGGCCTGATGTCGCGCGTCACCCAGGGCTGCCGGCCGGTGTCTGCTACTTACAACATCACCGCCTGCGATGCCAATGTCGTCACCGAGCTGGATGGCCGGCCGGCGCTGGAGGTGCTGCTGGCCGACCTGGGCGTGTCGCTGGAGCAGCCGCGCCAGGCGCTGGCCAAGGTCCGCAGCACGCTGGTCGGGCTGAGCATTGATGCGGACCTGCCGATGGACGCCGCCCGGCAGCGCTCGGGCCAGTTTGGCGCCGAGGTCATGGTGCGCCACCTGATCGGGCTCGACCCGACGCGCAAGGGAATTGCCATTGCGGACGTGGCCAGCGTCGGCATGAAGCTGGCTTTTTGCGAACGCCATGCCGAAGCGGCGCGCGCCGACCTGGTGCGCATCTGCGCCGAGATCCGCGAAGAGCTGGAGCCCGAGGAGCTGACGCTGGAAATGGCGACGGCCCTGAACCTGCCCGAGGCCCAGTCGGCGCCGCATCCGGCCCGGCGGATTGCCGGCGCCATTTACGTCAGCTGTTCCGGCCGCGGCGGGCCGCATTTCGGCGCGCCCAGCGCCGAGCTGCAGATCGTGCGCCGCGCCCTGGGCGACGTGCCGCTGGTCGGCTTCTTTGCCGGCGGCGAGATTGCCCGCAACCATTTGTACGGCTATACCGGGGTGCTGACGGTGTTCACGGCCAGCAATTGAGCAAAAGGCCGGGACGGGTGATGCTGCGCCGGTAAAACTGCCTTGGACAGAGTCGGTTCTCAACATCGCAGACCTTGCCGCTACCGTCAGCCAAAAGTCCGGTGTAGGGCGCTATTTGCTCGCCAGCAATGGCCGCTTGCGCAAACGAGACAGCGCCGCCTGCTTTGCCTCAAGAGACCGTTTTGAGCAGATGCGCCCGCCGCCCAGGGGGGTGCATCTTGCCGGGCTTTGTGGGTGATCGCCTGGCTCTTGCCGATTTGCCTTGCGCAAGCTCAGTAGCCGGGCCTGCGGTGAAGTGTTTCCTGCGCGTCCAGAAACCGCCGCGTCACCTCCAGCGCATCCTTCAGCACATCGAGCCGCCGCACCCAGGCATGCGGCACCGCCAGGATGCCGTGGCGCGCGCCGTAGAGCTGTCCGGCAATCGAGGCGGTGGAATCGCTGTCGCCATCGTGGTTGGCGGCCAGGCGAACGGCGTCTTCAAAGCTGCTTGCCGCGCCGGCGGCATAGACGCCGATGGCCAGCGCCTCGTCGCCGGTCCAGCCTTCGCCCAACTGGCTGAAGATTTCTGCGCGATCAGGTCCATGCGCCAGCAGTTCCAGTGCCGCACCGAGCAGCCGTACCGTTCCCGACGCCTCCACAGCAGCGCGATCAAGGCGCGGGTGATCAGCCAGCAGGCGCAGCGTGTGATGGGCCGCCGGCACGATGGCTTCGCCCTGGGCAATCAGGCGCACCATGGCGCTCAGGGCGCCGCCAGGGAGCCAGCCGTCGATATGGCCATGCGTCAGCGCGCCGGCGGCATCACCCAGCGCCATGGCCAGTTCCGGGCTGATGCCGTCGATCAGGCCGATGGGCGCCGTGCGCATCACGGCGCCGCAGCCTTTGGAGTGGTTGATCGGGTTGGTCGGGGTGCCTGTGGCGCCCGCACGCACGGCGGACAGGCAGGTATTGCCCGGTGCGCGCGACTGGCGCATGGCGGGGCTGAAATGCAATGTCGCTGTGTCGGCGTCCCTGCTCGCTGGATGGGCGCCCTGCGTCTGGCCCCAGCGCAGGTAAGCCCGCCGGCAGGCCGCCTGCAGCGGGCGCGCCAGGGTTTCGCCATACAGTGGCGGTAACTGGCCGGGCAGTGTCAAGGCCATGGCTTCCAGCGTGAACAGCGTCATCTGCGTGTCGTCGCTGACGACCAGCTTTTCATGCCGCAACACCGGCTCGCGCAGACCAAGCGGGCCGTGCTGGCGGCAGATGGCGTCCCAGCGGTCGAATTCGATGGCGTAGCCGAACGCATCGCCGACCGCGCCGCCCAGAATGCAGCCCAGTGCGCGGGCAGCGCGGCTTTCGTCGGCGGGCGCGGCTTGCGCGCGCAGCACATGCGCCTCCTGGGCGCGGGTTTCGATGGCGCCGGGGCGCTGCGCGCGCACTGCCCTGATCGCCTGTTGCGCATCCCAGCCCATTTCGACCAGCAGGCGCGCCGCAAGGGTGCCGCTGCGCCCCAGGCCGCCCCGGCAGTGCAGGAGCACGTTGCGGCCTGCGCGCAAGTGCCCGCGCAGGCGCAGTCCGGCATACAGCCAGGCGGTTTCAAAAGCGGCGTCGGGCACACCGACATCCTGAACCGGAAGGTGGTGCCATTCCATGCCGCGCGCTTCGCAGGCCGCGCCGATGCCGCCTGCCTGCACCGCCTGCAGTTCGTCCAGCGGCATCAGCGTGACCACGGCGGCGGCGCCCCAGCCCTGCAGCGCGTCCAGGTCGGTGGCCAGGTCGCGCTGCCAGCTGCCCGAGACAGACACCGCCTGCCACTTGCCGGGGCACAGCGTGATGCCGACGCAGCCCAGCGCCGGGCCGGCATGAACCTGCGCCACGCGCAGCGGGCGGTTGAAACTGGTGAGAAGGGTGGCTGTGGGCATGGTGCAATTCCTTTGTGTTGTTAGGTTGTATAGAGCAACTTTCAAAGGTGTACTATACACATTTAGAATCAAAGTGCAAGGAACTTCAATGGCAGACCAACCCGATGTGCCGGCCCGGCGCAGTGCGCAGGCGGCAAGGGCAATAGACATCGCCCGCCCGCTGGTGACGGTGGACGTGGTGATCTTCACGCTGCTGGCCGACGCGCTGCAGGTGCTGCTGGTGCAACGACCGTCCCATGAGGGCGAGCCGTTTCCGGGGCAATGGGCGCTGCCGGGCGGTTTTGTCGATGTGGCGCTGGACGACGACTTGCGCGCCTGCGCGCTGCGCAAGCTGCGCGAGAAAACCGCCGTTGACAGCCCCTACCTTGAGCAGCTGGGCAGTTGGGGCGGGCGGCTGCGCGACCCGCGCGGCTGGTCGGTCACGCAGGTGTATTTCGCGCTGCTGCCCTGGGCCAGCCTGCAGCCGCGCAAGGGCTCCAATGCGGCCGATGTGCGCTGGTTTGCGGTCGATGCCGAAGGCGCCGTGCCCACCGGGCAGACGCTGGCGTTTGACCACGCGTTCATCCTTGCGGCTGCCGTGGAGCGGCTTCGCTCGAAAGTCGAATACACCTCGCTGCCGGCCTTCTTGCTGGACGAGCCGTTCACGCTGCCGCAATTGCAGCGGGTCTATGAAATCGTGCTGTGCCGTTCGCTGGACAAAAGCGCGTTTCGCACCCGCGCCCTGGCCGCGCCGGGTTTTCTGGAAGAGGCAGGGCTGCAGGCGACCGGTGCGCCGCGCGCCCCGATGGGTTACCGGCTGGTGAATAAAAACCAGCCGGTGACGTTTCCGCGCACCTTCCAGTCCCGAAGCTAGAACGCATTCGACCTGGCCCGTCAAAGGCCTTTTTGGAAACTGCTGGCGTTCCGGGGATGATGGCTGCGCTGCTTGTTGATGGCCTTTGGCTTGACGGGTTCTTCTGTGGATTGAGGGGTGAGCGCCTGCCCGGCGGGGGGTGACTTTCTTTTCTGGCAAAAAAGAAAGTCACCAAAGAAAGTTGCCTGAAATCGGGAGCGGGTTGGAGCTGGACGCTCCGGCGGGCCATCGCTTCGCTGGGCCCTGGGCACCTGGATCTGCGGGCAGGTTAGCGTTGTCAAAGGCTGGCTGGTGCTACCCTTGGCTCGCCAACAGCTTCACGCTCTGCTTGATCGTTTCATTTGTGCATCATGCGGTGTTGGCGGTTTCTTATCATCAAATATGCTTCTTGCGCAAGCTCTGTCTAGTTAAGTAGCTATGAATTAAATAGCAAAAAGCTGCAAAGTGGCTGCTACGGCCTAGCCGGGTTCACCGCCGCAGCGCCGCAAACGCCCCGAACTCCCAGCTGCGCATCGCTAGCAGCAGCGTGTAGCCTTCGCGGTCTTTCTCTGGCAGCTTCTGGTCGGCCTGGTGCTGCTGGGCGAAATCCTGCGCCACGCGCTGCATGCGCTCCATGAACGACGGCCCCAGGCCCCGGCTGATCGAGCCGTGCACCAGCAGGAGGCCCTCGCCCGGGCCGTTGAAGCCGCCGGCGAAATAGTCGAGCAGCGCGTTCTCGCGAAAGTAGTCCATCACCGCGCCGTGCGGGCGCCAGCGGAAGGTCTTGGCCAGCTTGAGCCGGTAGCGGTTCAG
>JAQGMN010000373.1 GCA_028292345.1 Polaromonas sp.
GCGGCGAGCCGATCCTCGATTTCACGCGGGCCTGGACGCTGGTGCGCTTTTTCGACAGCGACATGCTGCAGCTGAGCACCTGCACGCGGTGCACCGGCTTGTTCGTCGCCCATGCGCACGAACCCCACAACCATTACGTCTGCGTGCTGTGCCGGCCGCCATCGCGTGCCGGCAAGACCAGCAAGACGCCGCGCGCCGTGCCAGTCAAGGCTTCCATGCCGAAACAGGCAGGTCTTGTGGCGTCGCCATCGCCGTCGCAATGGCTCGCCGATGTGATGAACGGTGCCCGCGCCTGAGCTGCCGGCGGGCGGCGGTGACGGTTCGTGGAATAAAGATTGAATGGGGAGAGCGGCGTGCTGGTGATTCTTGGTTATGTGGTGGTGCTGGTGTCGGTATTTGGCGGCTATGCCCTGATGGGCGGTCATTTCGGCGTGCTTTACCAGCCTTTGGAAGTGCTGATCATTGGCGGCGCGGCCGTGGGCGCCTTCATCGCGGGCAACGATGGCAAGACCATACGAGCTACGCTGAAAGAAATACCGAAGCTGATCACGCACTCGAAAAAGCACGACAAGGCTTTGTTCATGGAACTGCTTGCCCTGCTGTATGTGCTGCTGTCCAAAGGACGCAAGGACGGCATGATGGCGCTGGAGTCCGATGTCGAGGACCCGAAGAACAGCCCCATTTTTGCGCCTTATCCGTTGATTCTGGGCGATGCCCGTGTGCTGGAGTTCATGACCGACTACCTGCGCCTGATCGTCAGCGGCAATACCGACCCGCATGAGATCGGCGAGTTGATGGAGCAGGAAATGGAGACCTTCAAGCACGAAGGCCAGATTCCCGCGCACAGCCTGACGCGAGTCGGCGACGCGCTGCCGGCGCTGGGCATCGTGGCAGCGGTGCTGGGCGTCGTGCATGCCCTGGCGTCGGCCGACCTGCCGCCGGCCGAGATGGGCCAGCTGATCGCCCATGCGATGGTCGGAACCTTTCTGGGCATTTTGCTGGCCTATGGTTTCGTTTCCCCGCTGGGAACCCTGATCGAGCACAAGGTGGCCGAGTCGCTCAAGGTTTACGAAGTCATCCGGGTCACCTTGATGGCCAGCCTGAACGGCTATGCGCCGCAGCTGGCGGTCGAGTTCGGCCGCAAGGTGCTGGTTTCGACCGAGCGGCCCTCGTTCAGCGAACTCGAAGGGCATGTGCGCGATGTCAAGAGCCGCTGAAGCCTGCCGGGCTGAACCGTCATGAGCAGCGACGCCAAACGCCCGATCATCATCATCAAGCGCAAGGTGATCGCCGCCCGCCACCATGGCGGCGCCTGGAAAATTGCCTTTGCCGACTTCATGACGGCCATGTTCGCTTTTTTCCTCGTCATGTGGCTGCTGTCGTCGTCCTCGCCCAAGCAGCTAAGGGGCATTGCAGAACATTTCCAGATGCCGCTGAGCGAAGCGCTCAAGGGCGGGCCGGCGATCAACAACAGCCCGAGCGTGATTCCCGGCGGCGGTGATCCCTCGGTGATCAAGGAAGAAGTCAGGACGCCGAAAAGCGAGGAAGAGCTCGATGCGATGTCCAATGCCGAGGACATCGCGCGCCTGGACAAGCTGAAGCAGCAGCTTGACGAGATGATCGAGTCGAGCCCGCTGCTCAGGCAGTTCCGTCCGCAACTGCTGATCGACATCACGCCCGAAGGCTTGCGCATCCAGATTGTGGACAGCAACAACCGGCCGATGTTCGACCGCTCCAGCGCGGTGGTGGTCTCCTACATGCACACCATCCTGCGCGAGATCAGCCCGGTCATCAATGCACAGCCCAACAAGATCACCTTGTCGGGGCATACCGATGCCACGAAATATGCGCAGGGCGACAAGTCCTACAGCAACTGGGAACTGTCGGCCGACCGGGCGAATGCCTCGCGCCGCGAACTGGTGGCCGGCGGCCTGCAGGAGATCAAGGTCCTGCGGGTCATGGGCGTGGCGTCGAGCATGCACCTGAACCAGGAAGACCCTTTTGCGCCCGTCAACCGCCGCATCAGCATTGTCGTGCTCAACCAGCGCGCCCAGGCCGCCATCGAGAAAGCCAATGCCGCCAATGCCTCCGCAGGGCTTGCCCGGCCGGTCGCTTCGTCGCCAGCCCCTGCCGGCCCAACAGCCGTGAAGCTGTCAACCGTCGCTGCCGGTCCACGGAGCTGACGCGCCTGAAAATTCCCTGGCGACCGGATGCGCGAGCCGTGGGGCCGCTCACCTCAATCGGCAGGCCAGCCGCCAGAACCCAACCCTAAAAGCCCCAAAGATGGACATCACCCAGTTTTACCAGACCTTTTTTGAAGAAGCCGATGAGCTGCTGGCGGAAATGGAGCAGCTGCTTCTGGGGCTTGACCTGCAGGCGCCCGACAGCGAAGACCTGAATGCGGTGTTTCGGGCGGCGCATTCGATCAAGGGCGGCGCCGCCACCTTTGGCTTTGTCGCGCTGACCGACACCACCCACCTGCTGGAGAACCTGCTGGACCGCGCGCGGCATGGCGAGCTGACGCTGAGCACCAAGATGATGGATGTTTTTCTGGAGACCAAAGACGTGTTGCAAAAGGAATTGAGCGCTTACCGCGAGGGCGCCGAGCCCGAGCCGCAGATGGTGGCGCAGATTTGCGCCGTGTTGCGACAACTGGCGCTTGAGGCCAGCGCAGCCGATTCCCCTGCGGCCTGCGCGCCGCCTGCCGGGAAAACAGCCGCGCCCGTGGCTGTAGCGTTGCACACGCCCGCTGTTGTGCCTTTGGCCGATGTTGCGGCGCCGGCAGCCGACGGCCCGCCAGCCATTCCAACGCTGAAAGTCCGCTTCACCCAGGTGTCGGAAAATGACCGCAAGCTGCTGGCCGAGGAAATGGCCAACCTCGGCACCGTGCTGGCGCAGACCCTTGACGCCGACAGCCTGACGCTGTGGCTGCAGACCGCGTGCGATGCCGATGACCTGGTGGCGGTAAGCTGCTTCATCGTGGAAACCGAACAGATCGAAATCAGCAGCGGAACGCCGGCGCAGGAGCCGCCGCCGCTGCCTGAACATCCGGATGTGCCTGAAAGCCAAGCCTTCCTTCCCGCCGTGGCCGCCACAGCCCCCGCGCTGCTGCGAGGCGCCGCTCCTGGGGTACCTCCTGCCGCGCCGGCGGCCGCCGGCCATGCGAAGGAATCCAATTCCATCCGGGTCGATGTCGAAAAGGTGGACCAGATCATCAACCTGGTCGGCGAACTCGTGATCACCCAGTCGATGCTGACCCAAACCGCGTC
>JAQGMN010000407.1 GCA_028292345.1 Polaromonas sp.
ACCCAGTTGCGGATGGTTTCGACATGCGCGGCGCGGTCATGGTCGTACACCACATAGGCATACGGCATGTCCACCTGGTGCGCGGCCAGGATGGCGTCGTCCTTGGTGAACATGCCGACCTCGATGCACTCGCGGATGCAGCGGTCGATGAGCGCCTGTCCGTCGCAGGGCAATGGCTTGTATTCGGAATACGTGATCTCGCAAGTCAGGCCGAAACCGCCGGGCGCATTGCAGTGCGGGCTGGCATTGCCCTGCACGAAGATGCGGTGAAACACCGTGTCCTCGGGATAGTAGATCCAGTGCTTGTCGGTCAGGTTCTCCCGGCCTAGCCCCAAGTTGACGCAGCGCACCGACACATGGCGCAGGCCCTTGGCCGCCGCCTGCACCGAAGGCGGCGCCTCGTCGCCCATGGCCTCGACCAGCCGGGGCAGCGCCAGCGTGCTGATCAGGGTGTCGTAGCGGTAGCTGCGGCCGTCCTTCAGCGTCACCGTGCGGCGCGAGGGCGACACGGCCACGATATCGGCCTGCATCTGGACATCGCCTTCGAGCAGCGGCAGGAAGCCGTCCATCAGCGCCTGGAAGCCGCCCTTGAGCGGATAGCCGAAGCGCGCGTTCGGCCCCATCGGCTTGTTCACCGGCTTCAGCGCGCCGTCGATCATTTCCTCCAGGTCGGGCATCGGCACGCGGCCGCCCAGCCAGGAAGTTTCCATTTCACTGAGCGGCACGGCCCAGAGCTTCTTGTTGTAGGGAATGGCGAAATGCTTGGCCACGCCGGCGCCCCAGACCTTGTAGATGAATTCCTCGAAATTCTTCGGCGCCGCCGGGGCCGCGCCGGCCTTGGCAATCACGGCGGTCACCGGGCTGCGGCCGGCCGCATTGGAAATGGTGGCGGTCGAGGCCGAAGGCGCTGAAATCGCCGCGCCCGGGGCTTCCTTTTTCAGCGGGCCGAAACGCGCCTCGATGGCGCCGATCAGGCATTCCTTGAGCACTTCGGGCGGCAGGCCGTACAGCGCGCCCTGGAACGGGTAGCGGGTGTAGACCTCCTTGCTGTAGATCCAGGCTTCGCGGTTCTGCCAGTGCACGTTGTCGCCCAGCAGCGTCTTGTACAGGTCCAGCACATAGGCGTCGTTGGAGAACATGATGTGGCCGGCATAGTCAAAGGTGAAGCCGTTGTCCACGATGGAGCGGCACCAGCCGCCGACGGTGTCGCCCTTTTCCAGCAGCAGGCTGCCTTCGCCCAGGTGGTAGGACGCCGCCAGGCCGGTGGGGCCCGCGCCCATCACCACGGTCGAATAATGCAGGGGCTGGGCCTGCAGCAGAGCGCCTGGCTTGGCCGGCTGAACTTTCAGGCCTCCATGGCCTGAAGGAAATTCGGCATTGGCAGCCTCGCCCCGGGCGGCGGCGGGGCGCGCCGGCAGCAGGTCGATCTGCGCATGGATCGCATCGGCGGTGGCATCCCACGAGGTTGCCGACACCACGGCCTGCATCTGCGCCAGCCGGCTCTGCGCCTGCGCTTCGGATTCGGCCAGCAGGGTTTCGCAGGCGTTGATGAATTCCAGCGCCGTGTCGGCAATTTCCACCACATGCCCGTAAGGTTCGGCCACATCGCGGATGCGCGTGCTCACCGACGGGCGGCCGGCGGCCATGTATTCGAGCGTCTTGGTCGGGCTGATGAAGCGGGTGGAGTCGTTCAGCGCGAACGGCAGCAGGCAGACATCCCATCCGGCCATGAAACGCGGCAGGTCTTCATAGCCTTGCTGGCCGAGCCAGTGGATGTTGCTGCGCTGCGGCAGCTTGTCGGGGCTGATCTTGACCACCGGGCCGACCATGACGATCTGCCACTCCGGATGCACGTCGGCCATCGCGGCAATCAGGTCCAGGTCGACGCGCTCGTCGATCACGCCGCAGTAGCCGAGCCGGGGATGCGGCAGGCCGGCCTGCGCCGGATGGTCGCCCGAGCCGTCCTGGGCAGCCGACGCGAAATGCCCGGCATCGACGCTGCTGGAAAAGCAGTGCACATTGCCATGGCGCTCTCGCTTGGAGCGGTACAGGCTGGGGCCGCCGGCAAGCACCAGGTCGGCGACCTGGTAAAGCGCGTTTTCGCGCTGGATCAGCTGGCGCGGCGCATGCATGAAGGCAGACAGCTCGTCCATGCAGTCATAGACGATGGCGCGCGGCGCCAGGCCGCTGGCCAGCGGCAGGGCCATCGGCGTGTAGAACCAGACCAGGTAGTCGTCGATGCCGCGCTCCCGGATGAAGTCGGCCAGGTGGCTTTGCAGCACCGGCAGGTGGTCGTCGTGGAAACCGGGAATGCTGCTGGTCACATGCGGCCGGAGCACTTCCACGTTGGGCGCGGGCGTCAGGTGCTCGATGAAGTCGGCGCCGTTGGGAACGGGTTCTTCCATGAAGATGATCTGGTAGTTCTTCGCCAGGCGGGAGAGCAGGTGCTGAGGCCGTTGGTAGACGAAGTTCCAGCGCAGGTGTGAAAAAACAATGATGGTCGGCATGTCGGTTCCTAGATAGTTGATAGGGTTGCAAGTGCTGGAAGCTTCCGCTGAAGGCCGCGGACCACCGGGTAAATGGCGTTGCCAGCGCCACAGTTGATCGGCGTACGGTTGGCACAGAATGCGCCCGGACAGGTCATGGGCGGCTTCAGGTGGCGGCGTTTGCACATCCCACAGGCCGCTGTGGTGCCAGTGCGAAAAGTCGTCCCAGCCGTGCCGGTCAATGGCCGGGTACAGGCAGATGCCTTCCAGCGGTGTGCCGCGTGCCCTGGACAGGCTGACTTCGCGGGCCACGTCGTCAAGCCATTGCCCCCGTCCCTCGCCCACATGGCTGGTTTCGGCCAGCAGCATCGGTGCGCGGTAGCGCTGCCAGACCGAGTCGAGCAGTTCGCCCAGCGGCTTGCGGCGCGGATCGCCCAGGTGCCAGTGCAGGGGCTCGGCCCCCTGGCCCTGGTCAGCCCACTGGTTGTCGTGGTAGTAGTTGATGCCGACAATGTCCAGGTGGCGGGGCGATCCGCCCAGCTGCGGCTCGGCGCGGCCGCTCAGCATGTCCCAGGCTTCAAAAATAATCGTGCTGTGGTGGCGCGCCGCCTCTCGCGCTTCAGGGGGTGCGTCGTCGGGCGCAATGACATGGATCAGCGGGTCGCTGTGCATGAAGCGCGCGTCCGGGTCAACCGACCCAATCGCCTCGCAGGCCCGCAGCGCGGCACGCACCAGCTGCAGTTTCACCGCCGGCCCGTCCCCGCTGAAGAGCGTGCGCCGGGCGTGCTGCATCAAGCCGGTCGATGACAGCGCCCATGCGAGAAAGGAAATCTCGTTGACCGGCTGGTAGAAGCGCCGGCCGCTTGAAACGCTGCGCAGCGTCCGGGCCACCTTTTCGCTGAAAACCGTGAACCGCTCGACAAAATCCGGCGACAGCAGGTCGATGTCCGCAGGCCAGCCGTAGTGCATCAGCGACCAGATGACCTCGATGCCGTGCTTTTCAGCCAGTTCGGCGTGCCTGCGAAGCCGCTGGAAACCCGCATCCCCGTGCTGCTCGGTGACGCGCCAGCCAACGCTCTCGCGCACGGTGCGGATGCCAAAGCGCTCCAGCAAGGCATAGTCCGCGTCAAGCTGCTGCCAGTGGTGGTTGGCCTCGTTCATCGACAAGGGACGACCCAGGCTGTTCAAATGGTCAGCGCCTTCATAGCCTGCCATCCAGAACGACCGGAACAGGCTGCCCTGTGATGACGGCCCGTTGCCGGAGGCATTGCTGAACAAAGATGAATCTGCCATGTCAACCCGTTATCGTTTTGAAACCTGAAATCAGCTGAAATTAAAAAAGCGCCTTGTTCAGTGAAAGCCCGGACTGCCTGCCATGCCGCATTGACAGGCCAGGGAAGGAACAGCGCCCTGAACGAAAGATGAAACGTTGCCAAGGGAAAAATCGCGTTGCATCCCTTGCATATCCGCAACGAAATCTTTGGAATTGAACCTTATTGTTAAGCACAGGTAAACCCGGGGGTGTAGGAAGAATGCCAAGGGAAACGTGCGTTTTGAACCACGGCCCGGTTCGGGGCAATACCATCGGCTGAAAGGAATGTTCAGAAAGCGCAGGCGCCTGCGGCCTGGCCGCTGCAAACCCGCCCCAAGGGCGGCCCGCCAGGACTGCGATGTGCAAAGCCGGACGCCGACGTTCGCGTGAATTGCAAAAGTGACCGAATTTTCATCTCACGCAGGAGCGCAAGGCAGCATGTGAGCCTGGCCTGGCCTGACCTGGCCACAATCGAAAGCAGCGCGCGCAGCCCAAGCAAGCAGATCAGGCAGAGCGTGAAGCTGTTGGCGAGTCAAAGGTAGAACCAGCCAGCCTTTGACAACGCCACCTGCACGTAGATCCAGGTGCCCAGGGCCCAGCGAAGCGATGGCCCGTCGGAGCGCTCAGCTCCAACCCGCTCCCGACCCCAAGGCAACTTTCTTTGGTGACTTTCTTTTTTGCCAGAAAAGAAAGTTACCCCCCGCCGGGCAGGCGCTCACCCCCCAAACCCCAGAAGAAGCTACAAAAAGAGAACAAAACAGCCATCCCGCACACCACGCCTGCACAGTCCGCTATGTATTCAATAGCACTCACTGCCGCGCAGTGCGAACATTCGGCGGAATTGCCTGCGGATGGCTGGTGCGAAACGGGTTGATGTCGAGCCCGCCCCGGCGCGTGTAGCGCGCATACACCGTCAGCTTGACCGGCTGGCAGCGCGTCCAGAGGTCCATGAAGATGCGCTCGACGCACTGCTCATGGAATTCGTTGTGGTTGCGAAAGCTGACAAGGTATTGCAGCAATCCTTCCTGGTTGATCTGCGGGCCGCTGTAGCTGATGCGCACGCTGCCCCAGTCGGGCTGGCCGGTGACCAGGCAGTTGCTCTTGAGCAGGTTGCTGGTCAGCACTTCGGTCACGGGCGGCTCGTCGAACACTGCGCTCAACAGGTCGGGCGCCGGGGTGTAGCGGCTGCATTCCACATCGAGCCGGTCCAGGCTCAGGCCGTCGAGTTCGGCCACGTCCTCGCGGTCGAACAGCTCGGGCAGCAGCAGCTTGACGCCCACGCTGGACGCATTCGGCGCGCCGCGCCAGGCGGCCTCGCCGATGTCGGCGCGCAGCCGCGCCTGCACGGCGGCGGCATCAACAAAGCGCGTGTTGTTGAAGCTGTTCAGGTAGAGCTTGAAGGACTTGCTTTCGACGATGTTCGGCGTTTCGCAGGGCACGATGAACTGCGCCAGCGCCACCTGCGGCTTGCCTCGCAGGTTGAGCC
>JAQGMN010000429.1 GCA_028292345.1 Polaromonas sp.
CCTTCCTTGACCTGGTCGCCTTCGCCGACCAGCACTTCCTTGATGATGCCGCCGCTCAGGTGCTGCACCGACTTGCGCTTGGTGTCGATGGCCACATGGCCCTGGCTGGGAACGCCTTCGTCCAGCGGGGCAAGTGCTGCCCACAACAGGAAACCGCCAAAGCCGATGCCCAGCGCCCACAGGCCGACTCGCCCGGCATGGCCTAGGTCAGGTGAGGAATCCTTGTTGGCGCCGGTTTCTCCCATGGGGGAGGGCGCAGCGGGAGCGGTCGGGCGATTGAGGGTGTCGGATGTTGCCATGTCAGGTTCTGGTGAGAGGTAAGTGAGAGGAATGCAAACCGTGGCCGGTTTCAGGCGGCCTGCGGCGACTCAAGCGCGGGCGCAGGCGTGGCAGCAGGGGTTGTCGATGCAGCGG
This sequence comes from Polaromonas sp., assembly GCA_028292345.1. Classification (GTDB taxonomy): domain Bacteria; phylum Pseudomonadota; class Gammaproteobacteria; order Burkholderiales; family Burkholderiaceae_C; genus Polaromonas. Next base: position 415 of record JAQGMN010000429.1, read on the forward strand.
TAGGGCGGGCAGGACGCAGCGCTGCCAGGACTGATTCCTTGGGGCCATCGGCAAAAATTTGGCCATCGCGCAGCAGGATGAGCCGGTCGGCCACGGCAATCGCGCCCGGACGGTGGGTGATCAGAACGACAGTTTTTCCCTTGGCTTTCAAGGCCCGCACGGTTTGCAGCAGGGCGGTTTCGCCGGCCTCGTCCAGATTGGCATTGGGCTCGTCCAGCACGATCAGCGCCGGTTCGCCATAAATGGCCCGCGCCAGGCCGATGCGCTGGCGCTGTCCGCCGGACAGCAGGTTGCCTGCCTCGCCAATGGGTGTGTCGTAGCCCTTTGGGAAGCGCAGGATCATCTCGTGCATGCCGGCGCAGCGGGCTGCCTCGATCACCTTGGCCGAATCGACCGTGCCCAGCCGGGCAATGTTGTCCGCAATCGAGCCTTCGAACAGCTCCACATCCTGCGGCAGGTAGCCCAGGTGCGGCCCCAGTTCGGTCCGGCTCCATCGCTCCATCGGCATGTCGTCAAGCAGCACTTCGCCGGACAGTTCTGGCCAGATGCCCACCATGGCGCGCGCCAGGGTGGACTTGCCCGAGCCCGACGGGCCGAGAACGGCCACCACGGTGCCCGCTGCAATCGCAAAAGAGATGTTTTTCAGGATGGGCGCCTCCCGGCCTTCGGCGCTGGCCACCACGCGGCGCAAGGTGATGGCGCCCGTGGGCGGGACACGGCTCAGCGCAGGGTCCCGCTCGGGGTGGTCGAGCAGCAGTTTTTCAAGCCGCCCGAATGCGGCGCGGGTGGTGACAAAACCACGCCAGGTTACCACCAGCTGGTCAATCGGCGCCAGCGCCCTCCCCATCAGCACGTTGGCGGCAATCATGGCGCCGGGCGAGAGCTGGCCGTCAATCACCAGCAGCGCGCCCGCCCCAAGGGCCAGGGACTGCTGGCTGTAGCGTATGAACTTGCTCCAAGCAGTGACCCGGTGCGTCAGGCCTTGCGCTGCAGAGTTCTTGCCCATCCATGCCTGGTGCTTCTGATTCCAGCGTTTTTGCAGGTTGCCGATCATGCCCATCGATTCAAGCACCTCGGCATTGCGCAGCTTGCTTTGCAGGTAGCTGTTGGTGTCGCTGGCGGCCGTGGCAGCTTCCTCGGCGGGCGCCACGGTATGCCGGTGGCCGAACCAGGCCAGTGCGGCCTGGACCACGGCGAAGACCAGCGACAAGATGCCCAGCCAGGGGTGCAGCAGAAAAGTCACCCCAATATAGATGGGCGCCCACGGCGCATCGAAAAGCGCAAAAATGCCGTTGCCGGTGAGAAATTGCCGGATCTGGATCAGATCCCCGAAAGCCCGGGAAGGCGAAGTGGACGACTGGCTCAGGTAGGCCTCGAAGCTGGCGTTGAACACGCGGGTGCTGAGCTGCTCGTCAAAACGCATGCCGGCCCTGACCAGCACTCGCGAGCGCAGCCATTCGGAGCAGGCCATCACGCCGAACAGGAACAGGGTGATCAGCGACACTGCCACCAGCGTGAGTTCGCTCTGGCTGGGGATCACCCGGTCAAACACCTGCAGCATGTAGATGGTGGGCGACAGCATCAGCAGGTTGCTCAGAAAGCTCAAAATGCCGACGATCAGGAATTCCTGCCTGAATGCCCACAAGGCGGCGGTCAATTCACTGCGCTGGAAGAAGGCGATTTTTTTCATGGGATGGGTCTGTTCGCGTTCTGGGTTCATGCTGTGGCGGCAAGGGGATTCGGGTTGGGTTTCGGGTTGGGTCGCTGCTGCCTGGCCGCTTGCGCTGCCTGGGCCATCTGCTCATTGGCTTTTTTCAGCGCTGCCAGCACCTCATCGCGCGGGCCGAAGGCCTGCATCACCCCGTCCTGCAGCACCATCAGCTTGTCGGCCACGGCCAGAACACTGGTGCGGTGCGTCATGACCACAAAGGTCGTCCCGCGCGCCTTCAGTTCGACGATGGCTGCGGCCAGAGCCGCGTCGCCGGCCTCGTCCAGGCTGGAATTGGGTTCGTCCAGGACCACCAGCACCGGGTCGCCGTAAATCGCCCGGGCCAGGGCAACGCGCTGGCGCTGACCGCCTGACAGCCTGGCGCCGTCGCGTCCGACCGGGCTTTCATAGCCCTGGGGCAGGCCCGTGATGAAGTCGTGCAGGCCCACAGCCCTGGCCGCAGCCGTCACCTTGGCCATGCTGACGTCGCCAAAGCGCGCAATGTTTTCAGCCAGCGTGCCTTCCAGCAGTTCAACGCCTTGCGGCAGGTAGCCCAGGCAGGGCCCCAGTTCGGCCTTGTTCCAGGTGAAGACATCGGCGCCATCGAGCCGTACCTTGCCGCCCGCCGCCGGCCACAGCCCCACCAGCAGCCGCGCCAGTGTGGTCTTGCCGGCTGCCGAAGGACCCACCACCACCAGCACTTCGCCGGGCGGCAGGGTGAAGGCCACATTTTTTAGAATCACCGCGCTGCCGCCGGGCGGCCCGGCCATGAGGCCTTCAACCTGAAGCAGGCCCCGCGGCGCTGGCAGCGGCATCGATTCTGGCGTGGCGGGTATGTCTGCCAGCAAGCCGTCAAGGCGCTGCCATGAATCTCGGACACTGACCACCAGGCGCCACTGGGTCACGATCTGGACCAGCGGCGCCAGCACCCGGCCGCCCAGAATTGACCCGACCAGCATCATGCCCGCCCCGCCATTGAGCTGGTTGCGCAACAGCAGCCACGCCCCAAGACCCAGCAGCAGCGAGCCCATCGTGGTCTGCAGGAATTTGGTCATGGCCTGGTAGCCGCCCGCCCGGTCGGAGGCGGTGGCCTGCAGGCCCAGGAACTCGCGCTGCTTGTCCATCCAGCGGCGGTGAATGTCGCGCAGCATTCCCATGGACTCGATCACCTGGGCATTGCGCAGCGTGCCGTCCGCATACTGTTGCGCAGCCGTGGCACTGCGGTTGGCCTCCACCAGGGGCGGCCGGGTGCTCCGCTCATTGAGCCAGCCCACGAAAACCTGCAGGATCGAACCCACGACGGCAGCCCATCCCAGCACCGGGCTGATGGCAAACACCAGCGCCAGGAAGACCAGGGATACCGGCGCCTCCATCAAGGCCAGCAGCGGCGGCGACCCCAGGAAATCGCGAATCGTGCGCAAGTCGCTCAGGGGCTGAAGGCTGCCGCCAGGGATTTTTTTCAGGTTTGCCTGAAAGATCGCTGAAAAAACCCGGTCGCGCAGCAGATCGTCGAGCTTCACGCCAGCCTCGTGCATGATTTGCGCGCGTGCCCATTCAAGCACCTCCATGACCATGTAGGCGCCCAGCACCGCCAGCGTCAGCATCACCAGGGTGAGGTGGTTGCGGCTGTTCACCACCCGGTCATACACCTCCAGCATGTAGCCGCTGGGTGCCAGCACCAGCAGGCAGGAAATCACGCTGAACCAGGCAGCGCGCACAAAATAGGGCCGCAGCTTCATGACGGCCTGGCGTAATTCGGAGGGAGTTTTTTGGGTGGTCATGGGGTTTCGTCAATCGTCACGTATTCGGGAATTTCGCCGGAGTCCAGCCCTTCGGAAGCAGGAATTTCCTCCTCATCCAGAGGCTTTGAGAAATAAAACGACAATTCAAAGCCGTCGGCGGCATTTCTGGACAAAACTATTTCGCGCAGCTTTTGTTCATGGAAGCTCGTCTCGTCCCGGGGCTGCAAAGCCAGATGAAAGCGGATCCGTCCGTCAAGCGTGTACATGGACAGGTGCCCGTCCCTGACGCTGAGCGTGTGGCGGTCGAAATAGACCGGGCAAGTGTCGGTAAAGCGCAGCAGCGGCAGGGCTTTTTCGCCCAGCCGGCTCAAATTGAACGGGCTGTCAGGGTGCTGGTACACCAGGCGGCTGGTGCGCGAGACCGAATAGATGGCGTTGCACACCATCTGTGAACCCATGGCTGGAAATTTTTCACGCAGTTTTTTGTAGGCCAGGTGGTGAAGCGTGACACGGTTCCAGCAGCGTGAGGCCTGAACCAGCGGTGCCAGCGTATTGCAGACCTGCCCGAACGCCACCTGCAGGGCGCGCAAGCTGTCGAGCTGCGCCGGGGAAGCGTTCAGTGGAATACGTAACATATGGTTCATATAGGAAACGTAGTGTATCCTTTCCTATATGAACTTTTTCCGCATGAAAAATATTTCTTTGCCTGGCTGTTTTGGTCCGAGGCATGGCGCAGTGCCCACGCAGGGCAGGCCAGTGGCTGATGCGTCTGGGGCTGGCGTGACGACTGCGCTGCCTGGCTTTTATCGGTCCAGGTGAAGTGGACCGGGAACGTCGCTCCGAAAAACCAGCATTACACTTCTGTACCGGTTCGGCAGGAGGGCGTCTTTGACGCCCTGGTGTTCCTTGCAGGCGGCATGCCGTTTTTTGCAAGCCGTGTGCCGCCGAACCCGCACCAGGCCTGTCCAGGCGCCGGTTTTTGCCTTGTTTACCGACTGAAGTTATGAAAACGTTTATTTACCTGTACTGGCAATGGCTCAGGCGCGAGCTGGTTGGCAGATACCGGGGATCATTCCTGGGCATCGCATGGCCCGTGCTGCAGCCCGTCATACAGATACTGGTGTTCACCCTCATATTTTATAAATTCATGAACATGCGGTGGCCTTCGGCCGCCTCCGGTGCCGGTGCCGGTGTGGAGGGAAGCAGTGAAGCCGTCATGTATGGCCTGAATATCTTTGCGGGCATGATCGTCTTTAACTTTTTTGCCGAAATACTGAGCCGCTCGCCAACGGCCGTCCTGGCGCATCCCAACCTGGTGACCAAGGTCCGCTTTCCGCTGTTGCTCCTTCCCGTGGTGACAGTGGGCGCCGCCATGGTGGGACTGGTGATCGGCAGCGTCCTGCTTTCGCTCGTCATGCTGCTGATGTACGGATTTTCTCCTTATGCCTTGCTGCTGCCGGTTTATTTCATTCCCATTCTTGCTTATGGGCTGGCGAGTGCATGGCTATTGGCCGGGCTGGGTGTTTACCTGCGTGACATCGGGCAAATCATGCCGTCCATCATCAGCATGCTGATGTTTTTGACTCCCATTTTCTACCCGGCCTCCGCCATCCCGGAATCGATCAAGCTGGTGTTTTATTTCAATCCGATGGCCTGGGGCGTCGAGGTATTTCGCTCCCTGCTGATTGCCGGTGCGCTGCCCGACCATCGCCTCTTTCTGGTCAACCTGGCCGTTTCGCTGGTGGGCGTCCTCGCCGCCAGGCTTTTTTTCAATCGAATTTCAAAAGGATTCTCTGATGTCCTTTGATCCTCCGATCGTGGTGGAAAATGCCAGCAAGACCTACCGCCTGTTTTCCCGGCCTTCCCACCGGTTGTGGCAGGCCCTTTTCGGCCGCAGCAAGGCCTACTACACGGAATTCGAGGCGCTCTCGGACATTAACTTTTCGCTGGGCAAGGGCGAGGCGTTTGGAATCGTGGGCGTCAATGGCGCTGGCAAATCGACATTGCTCCAGCTGATTGCAGGAACCATTCAGCCTACCGCCGGAAAAGTCAGTTCACGTGGCCGCATCGCTGCCCTGCTCGAACTGGGGTCCGGGTTCAATACCGAATTTACCGGCCGGGAGAATATTTATCTCAACGCAGCAACGCTCGGGCTCGGGAAGCGTGAAATCGATCAAAAAATCGATGCAATCATCGAGTTTTCCGGCATAGGCTCGCACATTGACCAGCCCGTCAAGACCTATTCAAGCGGAATGTATGTCCGGCTTGCCTTTTCGATTGCCACAAGCGTCGAGCCCGACATCCTGATCGTCGATGAGGCGCTTTCCGTGGGCGACGGCGCGTTTGCGAGAAAATCCTTCGACAGGATCATGCAGATCAAGGAAAGCGGTGCAACGGTTCTATTTTGCTCGCACACCCTTTTCCATATAGAAGTTTTCTGCGACAGGGCCTTGTGGCTTCATAAAGGGAAAATCCAGGAGATCGGGAAGGTTTCCGGCGTATTGAGCAAATATCAGGAATTCCTGGACCGGCTGACCGAGGCGCCCGCCACCGCCGCTGCGCATGCCGTGGATGTGCAGCAAGACCATGGAGACGCCAGGCCCGCCATTGGAAACGACAGCGCCGATGGCGCCGCCGCAGCGCCAGGCGCCAACGGTTTTGCGCGGATCAAGGCAGTGCGGGTCAAACTGAACGACCATGAAGGCGACGAATTGTTTGGCGACGCATTGACATCGACCCTGTGCATGGAAATCGACTTCCTGAGCGATCCGCACATGCCTGCGCCTTCCGCCGCAGTGGTTTTGTCCAGTGATTCAGGAAGAATCCTGACCAGTAATTTTGCCGTTCCCGCGAAGACAACATTTGCCAGGGATGCCGCCGGCAGCGGAACTGCCCGTGTCACCATCGAGAATATTCCCCTGAACAAAGGCAGGTACCGCGTCGGCGCTTACCTGACCTGCGAAAGGAATATGCATGTCTATCAGTGGACCGACCCCGTGGCGCACATCAATTTGCACCATGAAGGTGTCGAGCCCGGATTTTTCCTGATCGATGCCAGCTGGGCCAGCAATCCTGCCTGAGCAGGAACTGGAGTTAGTCAATCGACAGGCTGCTGGCACCGCCCAACTGTAGGTTCAGCTTATCAATCTTATGCGCGCAACTCAAACCGAAGCCGTTTACTATCCCGTTCAGAATCTGCAACTCGATGACATCAAGAGCGTGCTGTGCGTTGCGCCGCACCCTGACGACGAGATACTGGGCTGTGGCGGCCTGCTGTCGCGGCTGGCCGCCAGCCAGTGCCGCATTCATGTGCTGATTCTCAGCGGTGGAGAAAATGCGACCGGCGTTGAGTCACGCGACCTGGCAGAGAGCAGAGTGCAGGAATCATTGCGCGCAGCCAGGGTGCTGGGCCTGCCCGAACCGGTGTTTCTTCAGCTTCCCGACAGAGGCATGCAATACGCAGAGCCGCTGATCGGCGTTCTTGAAAATGCACTGGAGCAGCATCAGCCCCAGTACCTTTTGCTGCCGTCATTGTCCGAGCCGCATCCCGATCACCAGGCGGTGGCACTGGCAGGGCTGGCAGCCGCGCAGCGAAGCCGTTTTCCGCAAACCGTGCTGTTTTACGAGGTGGGCGCGCCCCTTCATCCCAACAGCATGCTGGACATCACCGATGTGGCCAGCCTCAAGTGGCAGGCACTGGATGAATTCACCTCGCAGGAAGCCATCCAGCCCTACAAGGTGCATTCACAGGCGATGGCGGTGTTGCGCGCTTTTGGACGCGGTTCGCAATGGACCCATGCCGAAGCGTTTTTCCAGGTCGATGCCGCCAGCCTGCGCGCGTCGGGCGCGTCAGTGGCCATGCCCTTCTGGCCCGCCATCCGGTCCCGCCAGCACCTGGCCAACAGCCCCCAGCAACTGCCGCTGGTCAGCGTCCTGATTCGCAGCATGGACCGCTTTCAGCTCAGCGAAGCCATCGCCTGCGTCGCCATGCAGACCTACCCGCACATCGAACTGGTGGTGGTCAATGCAACGGGCCGGACGCACAGCCCCGTGCAGTATCCCCGGCACCGCATGGCCTGGCAGTTCATCGAACCGGCAGAGGTCGGCTTGCAGACCTCAAGCGGGCAGCTGCCATCGAATCCCGGCGTGAACCCAAGGTGCGGAAGGTCCCATGCCGCCAACCTGGCCCTTCAGGCGGCGCGCGGCGCAATGGCCATCTTCCTGGACGACGATGACCTGATCGACCCCGGCCATATCGAGCGGCTGGTCGATGCGCTGGCCCGCAGCCCTCGGGCCATGGCCGCCTATGCGGGCGTGCGCGTCGACGGCGAGGCGGGGCTCGGCCTGCGGATTTATGACTTGCCGTGGTCACCGCACCGGCTGCGCGGCATCAACTTTCTGCCCATCCATGCCGTCGTGTTCCGGCTTGACCGCGCCAGCCAGCTGGCGCTGCGCTTTGACGAAAGCCTGCCGGTTCTGGAGGACTGGGATTTCTGGCGCCGCCTTGCCGAGGCCGGCGAGTTTGTGCATTGTCCGGGCGTTTCCGCTGTCTACCGCCAACACCATGGCGATTCCATGCTCGGCGACCCAGCGCATGAAAACCACTGGATGCGCTGGCATCTGCTGTTGACCGAGCGTTATCTGCAAAGCCGCCCGGTTGCCGAGAATGCGAAGACGATGGCCTGGCATGCCGTCGAACTCGACAGGCAGCAGGCCTTCATTGAAAGGGCGCTGGCTGAAAAAAATGCACAGCAGCAAACGGTCGCAGAACTGACGGCGGCAATGAATGGGCTGAAAGATGACATTGCGCGCCTCAAAGAAGAACACATTGCCATCGTGCATCATCACTGCGATGAACTGAAGGAACGCAATTCAACGCTCGAAGCGCTTGAAGAAAAAAATCATGAACTCATGGCAAACCTGGGTAATCTTCTGGCGCGCCACGAAAAAGCAGCCGCGCAACATGATGCCCTGAGCGAGTCGCATCAGAAAATCAACGATGCCTTCCTTCAGGCGCAGTCCGCCTGTTCCCGCCTGCTGGACGAAAACGCGCTGCTGCAGGCGGAAATTGTGCTTGTGCAGCGTTCCCGTTCGTGGAAATTCACGCATCCGCTGCGCGCTTTCAACCGCTGGCTTGGCAAGTCATCTTCATGAAGTTCGACATCACTGCCTTGAGCCAAGAGGAAACGACCGAGGCCCGTGCGCTTTTCTCGTCGGTGTTCAACCATTCGATCCCTGCCGGGCAATGGAACTGGAAATATGCCCAAGGGCCTCGCCTGGGCAGTATCAACCTGGTGGCCCGGACGCCGGCAGGCGAGTTGATCGGGCATATCGGCTGCCTGTTGTTTCCGGGCGTTTGCAAGGGCCGGCCGCTGGTCTTTGCGCAAGTGTGCGATGTCATGGTGAGCCGCAGCGGCAGGGGAGGGCTGGAATCCTCCGGGGTCTATCCCCAACTGGCCAAGGCAATGCAGCAAGCCCTGCGAGCGCGGGCCGGCGAGGTATTTGCCTATGGCTTCCCGGGCGTGCGGCCCTTCAGGCTGGGCGAACGCATGGGTTTTTACCGGTGCCGGTATGCAGTTCATTCTTCTCGGTTCGAAGCAGGCAATGCCAACGGCCCCGGGCTGCAGGCGAACAGCCTTGTTCCGGCTGAATGGAACCCAGGTCGGCTCGATGCCATCTGGAGCCGTCATGCTGGTCGCCAGAACACGCCCGCACTGGCCCGTACCGGCGCATACCTGCAATGGCGTTATGCGGCGCATCCCGAACGCTCGTACAAGCTGTGGATATTCAGGCGTTTCTGGAAAGACATGGGCTGGCTGGTGACTTCGAGCATGCCAAACCACGACGAAGTGATGGTCGATTCCCTGTTGCCGCCGCACATCAGCGTGGAGGCGGCCTGCCAGTTGCTCCGCCAAAGCCTCAAGGCAATGCAGCATCCGGTCGCAGCCATCATTCACTGGCTTGGGCCCTGCGGCCCATCCACGCAGGCGAATGGAATCATTGCGATTGAGTTCAGGGTGAACGAATGGCAGACGCAGTACCCATGTCCGGTGTTCCAGCCGGGCGACACCGATGTATTTTGAGCGTGCGCAGGCAGACCGTCAGCTGGCCGAAGCAGGTCGGGCACCCCTGCGCCAGCCTGAAACCCGCCAAGCCACTGAACGGCCAAATCCGCGCCAGGGGTTTTCCCAGAACTGGTAAAGCAACCAGGAACA
>JAQGMN010000433.1 GCA_028292345.1 Polaromonas sp.
GTGACTTCCTGCGCGCCCAGCGCGGGCACGACCTTCGACTTGAGCAGGTCCAGCGTCTTGGCATAGTCGTTGCGGTGCACGGTGAAGCTGAAGTCGGTCAAGCCGCCCTTGCTGATGTTCTGGATGATTACATCCACTTCGATGTTGGCGTCGGCCACGGCGCCCAGGATCTGGTAGGCAATGCCCGGGGTGTCGGGCACGCCGAGCACCGAGATTTTGGCTTCGTCGCGGTTGAATGCGATGCCCGATACGATGGCTTGTTCCATGTTTTCGTCTTCCTCAAAACTGATCAATGTGCCTGATTTGGCTTCTTCGTCGATGTCGATGTTCCAGTCGGTGAAGCTGGACAGCACCCGTAGCGGCACCTTGTACTTGCCGGCGAACTCGACCGAGCGGATTTGCAGCACCTTCGAGCCCATCGAGGCCATTTCCAGCATTTCCTCAAAGCTCACGGTCTGCAGCCGGCGCGCCTCGGGCACGACGCGCGGGTCGGTGGTATAGACGCCATCGACATCGGTGTAGATCAGGCATTCGTGCGCCTTGAGCGCGGCGGCAACCGCCACGGCCGAGGTGTCGGATCCGCCCCGGCCCAGCGTGGTGACGTTGCCGCCCTCGTCCATGCCCTGGAATCCGGTGATGATCACGACCTTGCCGGCGTCCAGGTCGGCGCGCACTTTTGCGTCGTCGATCGACTCGATACGGGCCTTGGTGTAGGCGCTGTTGGTCTTGATGGTGACCTGCCAACCGGCATAGCTGACCGCATGCATGCCTTCGGCCTGCAATGCGATGGCCAGCAGCGCGCTGGAAGCCTGCTCGCCGGTGGCGGCCAGGGCGTCGAGTTCGCGGGCGTAGGCGTCGTCGGATTTCGTGGGGGCCAGTTCCTTGGCCAGGCCCAGCAGGCGGTTGGTTTCGCCGCTCATGGCGCTGGGAACCACGACCATCTGGTGGCCGGCGCGTGCCCACTTGGCAACGCGTTTGGCAACATTGCGGATGCGCTCGGTCGAGCCCATCGAGGTGCCGCCGTATTTGTGAACGATCAAAGCCATGGCGGTTGGGTCAATCAGGAGTTGGTGGTGAAGTTGTTTTTTCCTGCTGGCGGTGCGGCAAAAAAAGCTTCCGAAAAGCCCGCTGTTCAGCTCAGCAGCAAAGCCCTGGATTATAGCCAGCGCAATTTTCGCTCAGCGCCCTGTCGGGGCGGCATCATAGCGCAGGAAGCCGCCCTGCCGCGTGACGTGGCCCGCGGCCACCTTGAGATGGATCCGGTGGCCGCGCGTGGTGCAGGCGGCGACCTGGTGCAGCAATTGATCCAGTTGCGCCGCGCTCGGCGTGGCCTGTTGCTGCAGCAGCCAGTGGCGCAGCAGGTTGGCCTGCCGCGCCGTAGACAACGCCTGCAAGGCCATGAGGGCGGGCGGGTTGCCGGCGGCGGCCAGGTCCTGCGCGGCAACCTCCGCCAGCACGGCCTGCGCCTGCGCGGCGTGGCGCGCACTGCGCGCGAACGTGGTGCGGAATTGCGGAAACGCCTGCGCCAGCGCGGGCAGCAGGCGCGCCCGGATGCGGTTGCGGGTGTAGCGTTCGTCGGCGTTGGTCGGGTCGTCCACGAACTCAAAAGGCTGGCGCACCACCCATTCGCGCAGCACGGCCGAAGGCAATTGCAGCAGCGGCCGGTAAAATGCCATCCCGCCGCGCTCGAACCGCGCCGCCATGGCCGACAGGCCGGGCAGGCCGGCGCCCCGGCTCAATGCCAGCAGCAGGGTTTCGACCTGGTCGTCGGCATGCTGGCCAAGCAGCATGCCGTGCATGCCCCGGGCTGTCGCCGCCGTGGCCAGCGCGGCATAGCGCACGCGCCGTGCCGCGTCCTCGGGGCTTTCGCCGGGCGCATGGCGGGCATTGGCCGGGATGACATGCAAAGGAACACCGCTCTGCCTGCAGACCGATGCGCAGACCCGAGCAAACTCATCGGCTGCGGCTTGAAGCCCGTGGTGGACATGGAAAGCCTCGACCCGGCCCGGCCAGCGCTCAGCCGCCGCCAGCAGCAAGGCGGTCGAGTCGGCGCCGCCGCTGTAGGCCACGCCCAGCGGCAAAGGGGGATCGCAGGAAAAAAGGGCGCCAATGCCCGCCGATGCCGGATTCACCGGCTTTTCGAGGCGCGCCGCGCCCGGCGGCCGCGAGCGCAACAGGTTATTTGCCGGCGTCGGCTTTGGTGTCGGTGAAACGGCCATAGCTCTGCAGCCGGTCATAGCGACGGTTGAGCAGTTCCTTGACCGGCAGGTCGCTGACCTGGCGGAAGGCGTCGTTGAGCGCCCGCTTCAGGAAAGCCGACATCTGCTTCGGGTCGCGGTGCGCGCCGCCGACCGGCTCGTTGACGATCTTGTCGATGACGCCCAGCGCCTTGAGCCGGTGCGCGGTGATGCCCAGCGCCTCGGCCGCATCCTGGGCCTTTTCGGACGTTTTCCACAAAATCGATGCGCAGCCTTCGGGACTGATGACCGAATAGATCGAATACTGCAGCATCACCACCTGGTCGGCCACCGAGATCGCCAGCGCGCCGCCGGAGCCGCCTTCGCCGATGATGGTGGTGATGATCGGCACTTCGAGCTGCGCCATCTCGAAAATGTTGCGGCCGATGGCCTCGGACTGGCCGCGCTCCTCGGCATCGATGCCGGGGTAGGCGCCGGGTGTATCGACAAAGGTGAACACCGGCAGCCTGAATTTTTCGGCCGTCTTCATCAGGCGCAGCGCCTTGCGGTAGCCCTCGGGCTTGGTCATGCCGAAGTTGCGCAGGCCGCGCTCCTTGGTGTCGCGCCCTTTCTGGTGGCCCAGCACCAGGCAGGCATTGCCGTTGAAGCGCGCCAGGCCGCCGACGATGCTCAGGTCGTCGGCAAAGTGCCGGTCGCCGTGCAACTCGACAAAGTCGGTGAAGATGTCCCGGATGTAGTCGAGCGTGTAGGGCCGCTCGGCATGGCGGGCAATCTTGGTGATCTGCCAGGGCGTCAGGACGCTGTAGATGTCCTTGGTGAGCTGCTGGCTTTTTTTCGCCAGCTGCTCGATTTCGTCCGAAATATCGACCGCCGACTCGGTCTGCACATAACGCAGTTCTTCAATTTTTCCTTCAAGCTCCGCAATCGGCTGCTCGAAATCGAGAAATGTCTTTTTTGCCATGGTAATCCTCAGACTTTTAATTCTTGATCAGGCAGATTGCGAAGCGAACTGCACACCGTTGCTCAGGCGCCGGGCGCAATTTTCGGGTCCAGCGAACGCCAAATATACCAAGTCGCCACGCTGCAGTACGGCGCCCAGGCGGCGGCGACTTCGCGCGCATCGCTGCGGCTGACCGATTCGCCGGAAAAATAGTTGTGGCTGATGCCGTTGATCAGACCGACATCGTCCAGCGGCAGAACGTTCGGCCGCGTCAGGTAAAACATCAAAAACATCTCGGCGGTCCAGCGGCCGATGCCGCGAATCGCGATCAGCTCGGCAATGATGGTTTCGTCGTCCATCGCCTGCCAGTCCTGCACATGGACGCGGCCGGCGTCGAAATGGATCGACAGGTCCACCAGGTACTCGACCTTGCGCGCGCTCAGTCCGGCCGCGCGCATGTCGTCGATCTTCAGGCGCAGCACATGCGCCGGCGTCATTTCGGCGGGCAAGGCGGCAAAGCGGTGCCAGACGGTCTGCGCGGCCTTCACCGAAATCTGCTGGCCGACAATGCTGCGCGCCAGCGTGCTGAAGGCGTCGCCGCGCGACTGCAGGCAGGTGTTGCCGAACTGCGGAATCAGGCGCTTCATGACCCGGTCCTTCTTGACCAGGTGCCGGCAGGCGTCCTGCCAGTACGGCGGGACAACGATGGCCGGCTCAGTCGCGCCGGCCTTGTCGGTCAGCTCGATCGGCGCCGGGCTGGCGGCATCGGCAATTGCTATTTTTTTCATAGCTTGCAACCCGCGACAGACGTGCGCAAAAAGCCAGAAAGGCTTGAAAATACTAAAGCGATCACGATTTCACCTCCCAGGTCGTTCCTTGGGGCGAGTCCTTCAGCACGATGCCCTGGTCCAGCAGTTCGCTGCGGATGCGGTCGGCCGCCGCGAAGTCCCGGGCCTTCTTGGCATCGGCGCGTTGCATGATCAGCGCCTGGATGCTGGCGTCGTCCAGCCCGGCACCGGCCTGCAGGTAAGCCGACGGCTCACCCTGCAGCAGGCCCAGGCAGCCGCCCAGGCTTTTCAGCAGCCCGGCCAGTTCGCTGGATGCGGTCCGGTTCACCTCGCCCGCCAGGTCGAACAGCACGGCGACGGCTTCGGGCGTGCCGAAGTCCTCGTCCATGGCCGCCTTGAAGCGGGCGGCAAACGGCTCGGTCCAGTCAATCGCCACGGCGGCCGGCGTCGCCAGGCCGAGCGCGGTGTACAGGCGCTTGAGCGAATTGCGCGCGTCGTCCAGGTGCGCGTCGCTGTAGTTGAGCGCGCTGCGGTAGTGCGCGCGCAGGATGAAAAAGCGCACGGTCTCGGCGTCGTACTTGGCCAGTACCTCGCGGATGGTGAAGAAATTGCCCAGCGATTTGGACATCTTCTCATTGTCCACGCGCACAAAGCCGTTGTGCACCCAGAAGCGCGCCAGCGGCTGGCCGTTGGCGCCTTCGCTCTGGGCGATCTCGTTTTCATGGTGCGGAAACTGCAGGTCGGCGCCGCCGCCGTGGATGTCGAAGGTTTCGCCCAGCGTGGCGCAGCTCATGGCCGAGCATTCGATGTGCCAGCCCGGCCGGCCCCGGCCATAGTCATGGCCCAGGGCAGCGCTGTCCCACTTGGCGTCCTCGGGTTCGCTGTCCTTGGCCGACTTCCACAGCACGAAGTCCAGCGGGTCGTCCTTGCCTTCGAGCACGGCCACGCGCTCGCCGGCGCGCAGTTCGTCCAGCGACTTGCCCGACAGCTTGCCGTAGCCCGGGAACTTGCGCACCGCATAGTTCATGTCGCCGCCCGAGCCGCGGTAGGCCAGCCCCTTGCCTTCCAGCGTGCAGATCATCGCCAGCATCTGCGGCACATACTCGGTCGCGCGCGGCTCCAGCGTCGGCGGCTCGATGGCCAGGGCGCCGATGTCTTGGTGCATGGCCTCGATCATCTCGTCGGTCAGTGCCCGGATGGTGATGCCGCGCTCGACGGCGCGTCTGATGATCTTGTCGTCGATGTCGGTGATGTTGCGCACATAGGTGACCTGGTAGCCGCTGACCTTGAGCCAGCGCTGCACCACGTCGAAGGCCATCATCATGCGGGCATGGCCGATATGGCAGAGGTCGTAAATCGTCATTCCGCAAACATACATGCGGACCTGGCCGGGAACAATAGGGGAAAAATCTTCTACGGCACGCGACAGCGTGTTGTAAATGCGAAGGCTCATGGAAATTGTCTGGATGCGTGGTCTGACGTAGAAATGCCAGGGGAAGAAAAAAGGAAAAACCTGAATATCCGGGCGCCACCGGCGGCGATGGCGCTGATACGAAAGCGAAATTCTTGGGAGGGAACCGGGAAGGAACAACAGGGCAAGGAGGGTGACTATACCCCCTCGGCTAGAATTAATCAGTATATCCAGCCGGGCCGGGCACCTGTTGCGGCGCCGCAAACCCGGCCGGGGCCGGCTTGCTTCCCGGCCACCTTGCGCTCCGGCGCGGCCCCTGATTCCCCTGAAAACAACGAGAGTCTTATGCCCACGCGAGCCGTCATTTTCCGCCGCCCCCGCTCATTCCCGTCCTTCCTGCCGGCCAGCCTGCTGCTGATGCTCGCGCTGTTGGGCGCGCCGGCCGTCCATGCCGACGAGTACACCGATGTCAACAGGCTGATCAGCGCCCGGCAGTTTCCCCAGGCACTGGCCAGCGCCGACAAATACCTGGCGGCCAAGCCGCGCGATCCGCAGATGCGCTTCCTCAAGGGCGTGATCCAGAGCGAGACCGCCCAGACCGCCGAAGCCATGGAAACCTTCGCCCAGCTCAACCGCGACTATCCCGAGCTGCCCGAGCCCTACAACAACCTGGCCGTGCTGTATGCCGCCCAGGGCCAGTTCGACAAGGCCCGGGAATCGCTGGAAATGGCGGTGCGGCTGAACCCGCGCTATGCCGTGGCCCATGAAAACCTGGGCGACATGCATGCCCGGCTGGCCAGCCAGTCCTACAGCCGGGCGTTGCAGCTCAATCCCGCCAACGCCGCGCTGCCGCCCAAGCTGGCACTGGTCAACCAGTTGCTGACCCCCGCCGCCAGGCCGCCCGCACCGGCCAAGGCGCCTTGACTTCCCATTTTTACCTTTTGAAAAAGATCCAGCCATGAACATTCCAGGCACCGCATTCAACCGACGCAGCGTAACCCTCCTGCTGGCCGCCCTCACCCTGAGCGCCGGCGCGGCCTTCGCGGCCGATTCCGCCGCGCCCAAGGTCAAGTTCGCCACCAGCGAAGGCGATTTCGTGGTCGAGGTCTATCCCGACAAGGCGCCCAAGACGGTCGAGAATTTCCTGCAGTACGTCAAGGACAAACATTACGACGGCACGGTGTTCCACCGCGTGATCAACAACTTCATGGTGCAGGGCGGCGGCTACGACGGCGCCTATGCCGAGAAGAAAACCCGCGCCCCGGTGGTGCATGAAGGCCGCGAGGCGCTGGCCAAGGGCGGCCCGAAAAACGTCGTCGGCACGCTGGCCATGGCCCGCACGAACGAGCCCAATTCCGCCTCGTCGCAGTTCTTCATCAACGTGAAAGACAATGACTTCCTGAACCCGAGCACCCTGGCCCCCGGCTACACCGTGTTCGGCAAGGTCACCAGCGGCATGGACGTGGTCAACAAGATCAAGTCCGTGCCCACCGGCAGCGGCGGCCCCTTCCCGTCGGACGTTCCCAAGACGCCCGTCGTGATCAAATCCGCAACCCTCGTCAATTAACCCACCCAAAGGACACATCCATGAGCAACCCGAAAGTCGAACTGCACATTGCCAACCATGGCGTCATCACGCTGGAGCTTGACGCCGACAAGGCGCCCAAGTCGGTCGCCAACTTCCTGAACTATGTCAACAAGGGCCATTACGACGGCACCGTGTTCCACCGCGTGATTCCCGGCTTCATGGTCCAGGGCGGCGGCTTTGCCGTCGGCATGACGCAAAAGCCGACCGACGGCGAGATCGAGAACGAAGCCACCAACGGCCTGAAAAACGACATGTACACCGTCGCCATGGCCCGCACCAATGCGCCGCATTCGGCCAGTTCGCAGTTCTTCATCAACGTCGGCAACAACGGCTTTCTGAACCACACCGGCCAGAACGCCTCGGGCTGGGGTTACGCCGTGTTCGGCAAGGTGGTCTCGGGCACCGACGTGGTGGACAAGATCAAGGCCGTCAAGACCGGCCGCAAGGGCTTTCATGACGACGTGCCGGTCGAAGACGTGGTGATCGAAAAAGCCGTCGCGCTGGCCTGATTCGGCGGCCGGACTGAGTTTGACTGAGTCCGCCATGCCCCCTTTTTCGACCGTGCCCCCCCTGGCCGAGCTTGTCGCTCCGCCATCGTGGCGCACGGTCGATTTCATTTCCGACCTGCACCTGAACGCCGACGAACCCGCCACCTTCAGCGTGTGGCAACACTATCTTGAGCAAACCCCGGCCGATGCGGTGTTCATCCTGGGCGACCTGTTCGAGGTCTGGGTGGGCGACGATGCCGTCAGCGCCGATTTTTCAGCCCCTGCCCCCCCCATTTTTGAAAACCGCTGCGCCCGCGTGCTGGCCCAGGCGGGCCGCCGGCTGGCGCTTTTCTTCATGCACGGCAACCGCGATTTCCTGGTCGGCCCGGCCTTCATGGACGCCTGCCACGCCAAGCTTCTTGACGATCCGACGGTGCTGGCTTTTGCCGGCCGGCGCTGGCTGCTGTCGCACGGCGATGCGCTGTGCCTGGACGACCTCGACTACATGGCGTTTCGCCGCCAGGTGCGCAGCCCCGGCTGGCAGCAGGCCTTCCTGGCCCGGCCGCTGGCCGAGCGCCAGGCCATCGCGCGCGAAATGCGCCGGCAAAGCGAGGCGCGCAAGCGCTCGGGCATGGACTATGCCGACGTGGACCTTGAGGCCGCCCGCCAGTGGCTGCAGGCAGCGGATGCCCTCACGCTGATCCACGGCCACACCCACCAGCCCGCGTTGCACGACCTGGGCGATGGCCTGTCGCGCGTGGTGCTGAGCGACTGGGACGCGCAGGCCAGCGTGCCGCGCGCCGAGGTGCTGCGCCTGGACGGCAGCGGCCTGCGGCGCATCGCCCTGACCTGCGCATGAGGCCGGCGCCATGCTGAACTGGCTGACAGCCCTGGCGGAATTCCTGGGTCTGCCCGGCGTCCGGCCCAAGGCCATTCCCGAAGCGCTGTGGCAGTCCACGCTGCAGCACTACCCTTTTCTGGCCCAGCTGCCCGCTGCCGACCGGCAGGCGCTTCGCGGGCTGGTGGGCCGGTTCCTGCTGCGCAAGGAATTCACCGGCGCGCACGACCTGGACGTGACCGACGCCATGGCCGTGGCGATTGCCGCGCAGGCGTGCCTGCCGGTGCTGCGCCTGGGGCTGGGCTGGTATGACGATTTCACCGGCATCGTCGTGCATCCCGGCGCCATGCTGGCGCGACGCAAGTCCATCGACCCCGCCGGCGTGGTGCACGACTACCGCGAAGCGCTGCTCGGCGAGGCCATGCACGGCGGCCCGGTCACGCTGAGCTGGCAGGACGTGGCCGCCTCGGGCGAGTCGGCAGAGCGCGGCCACAATGTGGTGATCCACGAGTTCATCCACAAGATCGACATGAAGGACGGCGCGGCCGACGGCTGCCCGCCCCTGCCCTCGCGCGCTGCGCAGGCGCACTGGCAGGAGGTGATGCAGGCCGCCTACGACCGGTTTCGCGAGCAGGTCGCCATGGCCGAACGCTTCGGCGCCGAGCCCCCCTGGATGGACAGCTATGGCGCCACCGCGCCGGCGGAATTCTTCGCGGTGGCCTGCGAGGCCTATTTCGTCAACCGCGAACGCTTCACCGAAGACTTTGCCGACCTGACCGGGCTGTTTGACCGGTTTTTCAAGCAAAAATAGGCTTTTGCGCAGGTGGCGCATGCGCTGGCAGCTATACATTTTATAGCGCCCATGACCCGGCCAGCTGGTTGCATTTTTTCGCGCAAGCCCTGGCCGAAAAGCCAAGCCATGACCTTCTTTGCCCTGCTGCTCTGCCGTTTCCTGGCATCGCGCCGCACCTGCCCCATGTGGCCGGGCGCGCCCCTTCAACCTGGCCGAAATCTTCTTCGAGGCGCACTCCCTCACCGCCTGGATTCTGGTCGCGCTGGTGTCGCTGCATGTGCTGGCCGGGCTCAAGCACCTGCTGATCGACAGGAACGGCGTGTTCCAGCGCATGGGGTTTGCGCATCCTCGGCCCCACGGGCCGGCAGATTAGCCGGACGCGATCTGGTCGGCCGCAGCCGCCGCCGCAGCGGCGGCCGACGCCGTCAGCGCCATGCCTTTTTTGGGCAACAGCGCCCGCTTTTGCACGATCAGCTGCAGCTTGCCTGCCTCCCAGCCAAAGTTCCAGATCCATTCACCCAGCAAGGCCTGCCCCCGGGGCCGCCGCAAGGCCCGCGACAGCAGGGCCCAGGCGCCAGCCGGCAGCAAGCGGGCCATTGAAACGAGATGCCGGGGCAGGTTGAGCCGGCCCATCTGCGTGCCATAGAAATGGTGCAGCCGGGTGGTGTCGCACCCCCAGTTCCGGCCCTGGCGAAAGCGGTCCATGAGCGCCGACTTTTCCCGGTAATGCACCAGCGCTTCGGGTTCAAAGTGCAGCGCATAGCCGGCCAGCTGCGCCCGCCAGCAGTAGTCGCCGTCGTGCGTGATGGGGAAATCGATATTCAGCGGCCCCAGCGTTTCATAGATCGCGCGGCTCAGGCCAAAGCCGCAGGCGCTTGCCCACAGGAAATGCGGGGCAAAAGGCATGCGGTAAAGCCCGGCGGACTGGTAGCCCTCGCCCTGCGGCGGATGCAGCCATTCGGCGTTCAGCTTGCGGTGGTCCAGGCGCGCCAGCACGAAGTCGTGCGCCATCAGCGCGCGGCCCATGGCGGCCAGCCAGCCCGGCGCAACCTCGTCGTCGGCCTCGCAAAAGACAAACGCATCGCCGGTGGCCGCCTGGATGCCGGTGTTGTAGGAATGGGGCACGCCCAGCCGGGGCGTTCCGGGCACATGCGCCTCGACGATTTGCAGCGCAGGAAGCCGCGCCCGGTAGGACTCGACCAGGGCCATGGAGCCGTCGGTCGAGCCGTTGTTGACGACGACCAGTTCCCAGCCGCCCGGCCAGTCCTGAACCGTGAGCGCTTCAAGCTGCACGGCCAGCGTCGCCGCGCCGTTGTAGCAGGGAAGGATGACGCTCAATTTCAAAACATCCGGGGCGGGTGTGCTGTGCATGCTGTAGCGCTTGTGGGTGGGGATGCGAGGAATTATTGAACCCCGGTGGCCTTTTCACAAGATGAGCGGTTAGCCCGTTCGACCTAATG
>JAQGMN010000442.1 GCA_028292345.1 Polaromonas sp.
GCGCAGCGGGCGGCGCGGCCAGTCCACCACGATGGGCAGGTCGATCAGGCCCCAGCCGCCGGGCGATGGCGCTGGCGCCAGGCGGCCCTCGACGACGGCCAAATAACGTTTATGGACTTCGCGGCGCTCGAACAGCTGGCTCAGTGCGCGCTGCATGGCGCTGCCCCGGCCCATCAGCATCAGGCCCGAGGTGGCCATGTCGAGCCGATGCACGACCAGCGCATCAGCGTAGCGCCGCTGCACCCGGCTGCTCAGGCAGTCCTGCTTGTCCTCGCCGCGCCCCGGCACGGCCAGCAGGCCCGAGGGCTTGTTCAGCACCAGCAGGCTGTCGTCGCAGTAAATGATCTGGAAGGAATCCTCGCCCGCCAAAGCCATGGTGTTCACGGCCGGCGCCTGCGTTGCACAGGGGCTCAAGGCTTGGGCGGCGGAAAATTGTGAACCGTGGGGCTGCTGCGCCGGATGTCGCGCAGCATGAAAAGGTAAAGGCTTTCGACTTTCTCGCGCGCCCAGGGCGTCTTGCGCAAGAACTTGAGACTCGACGCCACGCTGGGCTCGCTGGTGAAGCAGCGGATGTTGATGCGCTGGCCGAGGTCTTCCCAGCCGTAGTGGGCGGCCAGCGCGGTGACGATGGCTTCGAGCTTGACGCCGTGGAGCGGATTGTCCGGCTGGTCCTGCGCCGCAGCGGAATCCGGCGATGGGGCAGCTGAAGGTGAGGAACCAGCGGGCAGCATCATGCGTCGGTTATTTGTTTTTCAGCTTGCCGCGCACCGGCACTTGCGTCACCACGGTCGGGCGCACCGCGTCGGGCGACACGAGTTTTGGGGGCGACGTGTCTTTTTTTGGTTTCTTGACCATTTTGTCGTTGTTCTGCTGACCTTTTGCCATGACTTTTCTCCAGTAGGGTTGAGGCTAGATTATCAGTGCAACTTTATACGGGGCCGGTGCGTCCGGTCAATCATTTCGGACAGCGTGATGAGCACGGTTTTGGTCAATCCGCCGAGCGCCAGCTGGTGCTGTTTGTGCAGCGCCCAGTACATCACCTTGGCCAGCTGCCCTTCGACAAAGAAGCTGCCTTTGCTCAGGCTGCCCATCAGGCTGCCGACCGAGGAATATTCCGACAGCGACACCAGCGAGCCTTGGTCCTTGTACAAAAAAGGCGCGGGCGCGTGCCCTTTTTTCCCTGCTGCCAGCAGCGGCAGTGAGCGCGCCAGGTACATGGCCTGCTGGTAGGCCGACTGGGCGCGGGGCGGCACCCAGGCACCGTCGGGTTGCGGGCAGGCGGCGCAGTCGCCAAAGGCATAGATGCTGGCGTCGCGGCTGGTCTGCAGGTGGCCGTTGACCATCAACTGGTTGAGCTTGTTGGTCTCCAGCGGGTTGGCGCCGCCCAGCGTGGTTAAAAAGTCGGCGGCCTTCACGCCGGCCGCCCAGACGGTGATGGTGGAGTGAATGACCAGGCCGCTGGCCATGCTCAAGCTGTCGGCGGTGACTTCGACCACCTTCTCGCCGGTATGCACCTCGACGGCCAGCTTGCGCAATTCGCGCAGCGCCGACTCGCTCAGGCGTTCGGGCAGCTGCACCAGAAGGCGCGGGGAGGCCTCGACCAGCACGATCTTCATGTCCTTTTGCGGGTCGATATGGTCAAAGCCGTAGCTGACCAGCACCCGGGCTGCCGCATGCAGCTCGGCCGCCAGCTCCACGCCAGTGGCGCCGCCGCCCACGATGGCCACCGTCAGCGGGCCGCGGGCCGCTGTGTGCGGCACGGTCTGCTCGCGGATGCAGGCATTGATCAGCCGGTCGTTGAGGTGCCTGGCGGCCTGCGGCGTGTCCAGTTTGATGGCATGCTCGGCGGCGCCCGGCGTGCCGAAGTCGTTGGTCTGGCTGCCTACCGCAATCACCAGCGTGTCGTAGGCCAGCGTCTGGACCGGTGTGATTTCGCGGCCGGTTTCATCATGGCTGCTGGCAAGTTCAATGGTTTTGCCGGAGCGGTCCAGCGAGGCCAGTCGGCCCAGCCGGAACTTGAAATGATGGGCTCTGGCCTGCGCCAGGTATTCGATTTCCTCGGCATGCGTGTCGTAGCTGCCAGCGGCCAGCTGGTGCAGCAGAGGCTTCCAGATGTGGGTGCGGGCGGCATCGACCAGCGTGATGTGGGCCTGCCCTTTTTTACCGAGCTGCTTGCCCAGTTTTGTCGCCAGCGCCAGTCCGCCGGCGCCTCCCCCGACGATCACGATTCGGTGCATTGATTTTTCTCCCTGAGTGGAGGGTTTGCCGTTCGAGACGCGCCCTGACTATTGGACGGTGGTCTGATTGATTATGCCCAGAGTGATTCGGAATCAAGCCGGGAAGACAAGGCTTCAGACTTTTACGCAGCTCCGTCGAAAGCATGCTGATCAATGTGATTTTTAGATAAAAAAGGCCTGTAGCGCAAGCGCAACAAGCGCACCCAGCTATAAAAATAGTAGCAACTGAAGTGAGGCCAATGAGCGGCTAGCATCCGTTCGGGCGCCTGCGGCTGTTAATCTTCTGCCCCATGCCAAACCCCAGCTTTACCGAACTCACGCGCCAGCACGCCTTCATGCGGATGTGGTTTGCCCGCCTTTTCGGCACCACCGGCAACCAGATGCTGATGGTGGCCGTCGGCTGGCAGATGTATGAGCTGACCGGCAGCGCCTGGGACCTGGGGCTGGTCGGCCTCTACCAGTTTGCTCCGGCGCTGCTGCTGACGCTGGTGGCCGGCCATGTCGCTGACCGCCTGCACCGGGGGCGCATCGTGGCCGCCTGCATGGTGATTCAGGCCAGCGTGGCCTTGATTCTGGTGGCGGCCACCCAGGGCTGGGGCGCCGCGTCGGGCTGGGCTTCGCGGGAGCTGCTGTTGGGCGTATCGGTCATGCTGGGCGTGGCGCGGGCTTTCCAGATGCCGGCCCAGCAGGCGCTGACGCCGATGCTGGTGCCGCCGGCCATGCTGCCGCGTGCCATGGCCTTCAGCTCGGCCGGCATGCAGGCGGCGGTGATCAGCGGCCCGGCGCTGGGCGGCGTGATCTTTGTCGCCGGCGCCACGGCGGTGTATTCGACCTGCGCCTTTTTGTTCGCCACCGGCTGCGCGCTGGTCGCGGTGGTGCGCTACGACCATGTGCCGCCGCCGCGCGAGCCGGTGTCGGTGCGCACGCTGCTGGCCGGCGCCGAATTTGTCTGGCGGCGCAAGGCGCTGCTGGGCGCGGTGTCGCTGGACCTGTTCGCGGTGCTGCTGGGCGGCGCCACGGCCTTGCTGCCGATGTTCGCCAAGGACATCCTGCATGTCGGCCCCTGGGGGCTGGGCCTGCTGCGCGCCGCGCCGGCGGTGGGGGCCCTGCTGCTGTCGGTGGCGCTGACGCGCTGGCCGCTGGAGCGGCGTGTCGGCCGCACCATGCTGATGGCGGTGGCGGTCTACGGCGTGTGCATGCTGGTGTTTGGCCTGTCCACCCACTTCATGCTGTCGATGGTGGCGCTGGCGGTGTCGGGCGGCGCCGACATGGTCAGCGTGGTGGTGCGCCAGACCTTGGTGCAGATCGAGACGCCCAACGACATGCGCGGCCGGGTCAGCGCGGTCAATTCGGTGTTTATCGGCGCGTCGAACCAGCTCGGCGAATTCGAGTCCGGCGCCACGGCGGCGCTGCTCGGGCCGGTCGGCTCGGTGGTCGCGGGCGGCATCGGGACGCTGCTGGTGGCCGCGCTCTGGCTCAAGGGCTTTCCGGCGCTAGCCAGCCGCGACCGGATGACCGATCCGCCGGCGCCAGGATAAAAGCCCGGGCGGCGCAGCCGGAGCGGGTCAATGCGCCTGGTTCGCCCGGACCCGGTTGACTTCCAGCGGCGTGACGGCGCCAGCCTGGTTGCCCCACGAGGTGCGGATATGGCTGATGAGGTCGGCCACCTCGCTGTCGCTGAGCACCAGCACGAAGGGCGGCATGCCAAAAGGCCGCGGGTTGCCTTGGGTGGCGGGCGCAAAGCCGCCGTTGAGCACCATCTGCACCAGGTTGTCGGTGGCCGCCATCGTCACCGCCCGGTTGCCCGCCAGCGGCGGATAGGCATGGGCAACGCCTTCCCCCCGCGCGCCGTGGCACTGGGCGCAATGCTGCTCGTACAGCTTGGCGGCTTTGCCGGCGCCCGGGGACGGCGTGGCGGGCTGGGGGGCAACGCTTTTTTCAGCCGGCAGGCCGGCGCCGGGAAGCGCCTTGAGGTAAGTGGCCATGGCCCCCAGGTCCTGGTCCGTCAGGTGCTGGGTGCTGCGCAGCACCACCTCGGCCATCGGCCCGCTGACCGAGGCGCCCGGCGCCACGCCGGTCTGCAGCAGCTGCACGATGCGCTGCTTGTCCCAGTCGCCCACGCCGGCCTCGTGCGGCGAAGTGAGCGACGGCGCGTACCAGTTCTGCATCGGGATCAGCCCGCCGGCCAGCGCCAGGCTCTGCCGGCTGCCGCCCAGCGCATCGCGCGGCGAGTGGCAGGCGCTGCAGTGGCCCAGTCCGTTGGCCAGGTAGGCGCCCCGGTTCCATTCGGCATCGCGGCTGGCGTCAGGCTGGTACACGCCCGGCTTGAAGTACAGCGCGCGCCAGACAGCCAGCGCGGCCTGCGAGCTGAAGGGAAAGCCGAGCGCATGCGGCCGGTTGGGCTGGTTCACCGCCGGCTGGCTGCGCAGGTAGGCAAAGATCGCGTCCGAATCCTCGCGCGTGACCTGGGTGTAGCTGGTGTAGGGAAAGGCCGGGTACAGCAGCCGGCCGTTTTTGGAGCGGCCGTTGTGCATGGCGCGCCAGAAGTGCGCCGACGACCAGCTGCCGATGCCGGTGTTGGCGTCCGGCGTGAGGTTGGAGGTGAACACCGTGCCGAAGGGCGTCGGAATGCCCAGCCCCCCGGCGTAGCTGGCGCCGCCGCGCGCCGTGTGGCAGGCCATGCAGTTGCCGGCGCGCGCCAGGTAGGCGCCGCGCGCGATCAGGCTGTCGGTGGGCGCAAAAGCCGCGGTGGCCCGGACATCGGCCTCGTCCTGCACATTGAGCGCCCAGATGGCGGCAGCGGCGCCGAGCAGCAGCACGGCGATTCCCAGGGTCCATCGGGTGCGGGTTTTCATTGTGGCGCTTTCATCTGGGTCGTTCCCGCGGCCGGCAGGGCCGCGCTGCCGCAGCGAAGGGGCTCGCTGCCGGGCGCTGCGGCGGGCGGCGAACCCGCGGGATGGGTATCGGCCGGCAGCGGCTGGGCCGCCACCCAGCTGGCCACCGCGTTGATGTCTTCCAGGCTCAGGCGGTCCACGACCTCCTTCATGCAGTCGGGCGCATGGGCGCGGCGCTGGCCGGCCTTCCAGGCGCCCAGCTGGGCATTGAGGTAGTCGCGCGGCAGCCCGAGCAGCCCCGGCACCGCAGGCGCCACGCCGGTCATGGCCTGGCCGTGGCACTGGACGCAGGCGGGCAGCTTGCGGCCGGTGT
Source organism: Polaromonas sp. (assembly GCA_028292345.1). GTDB lineage: Bacteria > Pseudomonadota > Gammaproteobacteria > Burkholderiales > Burkholderiaceae_C > Polaromonas. Next base: position 5,445 of record JAQGMN010000442.1, read on the forward strand.
CGCCGTGCAGGACCAGCTGCTCGCCCCGGCGCAGCACCGCAGCGGGCGCCTGGGCCGGCAGCGGCGCCGGATAGGGAATGTCCAGGCTGGCGAAATACTGCGCCATCTCCAGCAGGTAGGCGTCGCTCAGCGGATCGATCAGCCGGGTCATCAGGCCGTAATGGCGCCGACCTTCGCGGAAATTGAGCAGCTGGTTGTACAGGTAGCCGGCCGGCTTGCCGGCCAGTCGCGGGTAGTAGCCGTCGGGCGCGGCGCGGCCTTGCGGCCCGTGGCAGGCGGTGCAGGCCAGCGTGCGCTGGGCCATGGTGTCCTCGAACGGCGCGGCGGCGCCGGCGCCGGTGGCCAGCAGGGCGAAGCCCAGCAGGGCGGGCGCGGCAAGCCGGCGCGCCAGGGTCTGGAGTCGGGTCGTCGTCATGGCGAGATCATGCCTCAGCCCGCAGGCGCTTGCAGATGAAAGGCGCTGACATGGCAGAGGACCGTCGCTTCGGGACTACAACAGCGCTTCGATCACCACATCGGAGGCGGGATGCGCCACGCAGGGCAGGATGAAGCCGTCGCGCTTTTCATCCAGGCTCAGCCCCGGCCAGTCGATGCGGTACACCACCTGGCCGCTGACCAGCCGGCACAGGCAGGTGCGGCAGGTGCCGTTGCGGCATGAACTGTCCCGCAGCCACACGCCGGCCCGTTCGGCGGCCAGCAGCAGCGGCAGCGCCGCAGGCGCTTCGAACACCGTGCCGTCGCCGGCCATGCAGGCGCTGTAGACGAGGCTGGCCGGGTCTGTCAAATGGAGCGGGCGTGTCGGCTTGGGTTCTGGCATGGCGTGTCGGGTGCGAACAGGTCGTGGTGCAAGGCAAAAGCTGAATTTAACCCAAGCCCGCTTGGCGCCAATTCGAATTGCGCGACAATCCGGCCTCTCCGACAGGCTGCCAGCCTTCCCCTGACTTTCACAAGCGATTTTTTTATGTCCAGCTATTCCGTCCGCCCCGCCGTTGCCCGTGATGCCAAAGCCATTGCCGAAATCCATGTTGCCACCTGGCAAGCCGCCTACAAGGATTTGATGCCCGACGACTACCTGGCCAAGATGACGGTGGACAAGCGCCAGGCCTACTGGCGCGAGGCGATCGAGTACAGCGAGCCGCAGGTGCTGGTGGCCACGGACGGCGACGAGATCGTGGGCTTCGTCGGCTTCGACCGTTCGCGCGATCCCAAGACCCGCTCCACCGTGGGCGAGATCTGGGCCCTGTACGTGTTGCCCGCGCACTGGAGAAAGGGCGTGGGCCTGCAGCTGTGGGACGGCGCGCGCGATGGCCTCAAGGATGAGGGCTGCACGCAGGTCACGCTGTGGGTGCTGCTGGGCAATGAGCGCGCGCTGCAGTTTTGCGAGCATGCCGCCGGTTTCAAGCGCGAAATGCCGTCGCTCAAGACGGTCGATTTCGGCAGCGTGAAACTCGAGGAATTGCGCCTCAAGCGGGCGGTGGACTGACGGCAGCCGCAGGCGCCGCTGCGGGCCGGCCGACGGTTTGCGACAGCAGTATCTGGTGGTCGGCCTGGAGCCCCATGGCTTCGGACAGCGCCTGGCGGTCGATCCAGGCGCGAATCACCGTTCCCAGCCCGGCCGATGCGCAGAACAGGTAGACGTTTTGCGCCATGGCGCCCGCCGCGACCGACGCATACGACTCGCGGTGCGCTGCAGGCACCGCCGTCATGCGGGCATGGTCGGCCACAAAAATGAGGTCGAGCGGCGCCCGGTCGACAAAATCCTGGTAGCCGGTCACGCGCCGCACATCGGTCGCGCTGATCAGGTACAGCACATGGCCGGAAGGCTCGTAGCGGTACAGGCCTTCGGGCAAGGCCACATAGACATCGATCTCCTGGGAATTCATCGCGCTGGGCGTCGTGCGCCCCTCGTCATCGGGCCGGTTGACGCCTGCTGCGGCCCAGAGCAGGTCGGACAAAATCTGATGGTCCAGCGGTGAGGGCGAAAAATCGCGTTCCGAATGCCGATGGCCGAGCGCCTGCATCAGCGGCAGGCCGCCCTGGGCTTGCGGCGGCGGCAGGGGCAGTGCGGAAGCGGCGTTGCCTTGCGCGGGCTGCGGCTTGAGCTGGCCGATCATTCCCAGGGCGAGTTTGGTCAATGTGTTCATGGGCTTCCCTTTTTTGTTGTGACAGCATCATTTCAATGCTATGGCAACAAGCTCATCCGCGTTTGTCATTCATCAAGCGCTTTCACGGAAATCACAAGGGGAAACCCTGCGGCGCACCGACCGCGGCGATGGCGTGCAAAAAGCGCCGCCAGGCGGAACGCCGGTGCGGCGTCACGCCGGTGCCGTGACCTCGCCTTCCTCGTCCGGAATCAGCGGCGTGCCCTGGTCGGGGTTGACCGGCAGTTCCAGGCCTTCCTCGTCCTCCTGGGCTTCCTCGCCCGGTCCCTTGCGGGGCAGGGTATGGCCTGAAGCGCCTGCGCGGTGGCGCTGAAAGGTTGAATTTGATAAAAACTGCATGGTTGGGTTCCTCCGGTTGTCGACGCAGCCGGGCGGCGGTATGCGTCGTCAATGCATTATTGGCCTAAATCCGGCCCGGTTTCACATGGGAAGGGTTTGTCTTTCCTGTCCTACAAGGGCTCTCCGCAGCGCCGCACAGGCGGCCAACCGCAGTGCGCCTTAAACTGATTTTTCAAGCCCTTGTGGCATTATTCTGAATGGCAGCCATGCCTGTTGCGCACGGCACTGCCTGCCGACATGCTCATCCTCCTGCTGAATTTTTAAAGGAAACAAGATGGAAAACACGACTTCACCCTTTGGCGATCAAAGCGCCGGCACCACGAACGGCGGCGTGCTCAAGCGCGGCGTGGAATCGGCGGGCTCGGCCTTGCACACTTCCATCGACAAGATGGTCGATCCGGCGATCGACACCGTTGCCCGAGCCTCCAGCGTGGCGCACGACGCGGTCAACCTGCTGTCCAGCGGCGCCACCCAGGTCGCCGACCGGGTGTCCGAGCAGGCCGCCCGGGTTTCCGAGGCCTCGGGCCGTGCCGTCGAATCCTCAAAATCATGGATCCAGGACAAGCCGCTGGAAGCCGTGGGCATGGCGCTGGCGCTGGGCTTTATCATTGGCCGCCTGACCGCCCACTGACCAAGACCTGTTCAATGCGGCGCTGCCCGAACCTGAAAACCGCCTGAGGGCGGTTTTTTGCTGCCCTGCGGTTCGGCTCGGTTCCGTCGAGTTCGTTGTCCCGCCTTCCTTCATTCCAACCCCGGCATGCCGCCGCATGCCCTGAAAACCCATGGCCACCAGCCTACTTGCCCTGATCGATGACATTGCCAGCGTGCTGGACGATGTGGCCCTGCTGTCCAAGGTCGCCGCCAAGAAAACCGCCGGCGTGCTTGGCGACGACCTGGCGCTCAATGCGCAGCAGGTTTCCGGCGTCAAGGCCGACCGCGAACTGCCGGTGGTCTGGGCGGTGGCCAGGGGCTCTTTCATCAACAAGGCCATTTTGGTGCCGGCGGCGCTGGCGATCAGTGCGTTCGCCCCCTGGCTGGTGACACCGCTGCTGATGGTCGGCGGCGCTTTCCTCTGCTACGAAGGCTTTGAAAAGCTGGCGCACAAGTTCTTGCACAGCCCGGCCGAGCAGGCGGCCGAGCATGAAAAGCTGGCCAGTGCGCTGGCCGATCCGGCGGTGGACCTGCGCGAAGTGGAAAAAGACAAGATCAAGGGCGCGATCCGCACCGACTTCATCCTGTCGGCGGAAATCATCGCCATCACGCTCGGCACGGTGCAGGACAGCCCGTTCACGACCCAGGTGATGGTGTTGAGCGGCATTGCCCTTGCCATGACGGCCGGGGTCTACGGCCTGGTGGCCGGCATTGTCAAGCTGGACGACGGCGGGCTCTACCTGAGCCGGCGTCCGGGCGCCGGGGCATGGACCCGCTTGCAGCAAAGCATGGGACGCGGCATTTTGTTTGCTGCGCCATGGCTGATGAAGTTTTTGTCGATTGCCGGAACCGCTGCCATGTTCCTGGTCGGCGGCGGCATTCTGAGCCACGGTTTTCCGTTCCTGCACCATGGCGTTGACGTGGCCACCCAGTGGGCCAGCGATGTGAACGGCATCGGCGGCGTGCTGGGCGCCCTGGCGCCGCTCGCCATCGACGCCGTCGTGGGCCTGGTGGCCGGCGCCCTGGTGTTGCTGGCGGTCATGGCCTTCAAGCGCATGAAGCCGGGTGCGCATTGAACGCGGGGCACGGCTGCGGCTGTTGAGGAAATGCCCGGGATGCTGTTTTTCGACAGGTCCGGCGATGCCCGCCTGGTGGGGCGCGTCAACCCCGGCGTTTTTCGTCGCTGGAGCGGGCGGCCGGCTTGCCGTCCTGGTTGGCGGCAAAAGGATGCTTGTTGTCGGAAAACGGCCAGCTGCCTTTTTTTTCCGGTGCCGCCGGGCGGGTGGCTTCGCGAGCGCGCTGCTCAATCATCTTTCGGCTGTCGCCATTGGGGGGCGGGGCATTGAATCTTGACACGATGTAGTCTCCCAAGGATAAGGTTCAACCTTAATCGCCGGGCACCTGCCCGGGGTGTAGTCGCTGATTCAAGCAGGGCGTAGGAGGACCCTGGCCCTTGTCTTCGGGAATTCCCATGGCCCGAGAGACAAATCCTAGGGTTGCGCTTGTCGTGTCCCGCGCGAACGCAGTCTGTGTAAATGCCAGTTCGGGCCTTGCCAGGCCGGATTTTTTTTATCAGAGCAGAGGTGCCTTGCAAAATTCAACCCTGGCCTCCGGGCCATCTTCTGTCATTGCCGGAATCGATTTTTCGGCCGCCAGCGACACCGTGGCGCGCCAGCTCATCGGCATGCGGCTGCTGGTCGATGGCGTCGGCGGCTTGATCGTCGAGACCGAGGCCTACGACGGCGAAGACCCGGCGTCGCACAGCTTCAGCGGACCCACCGCCCGCAATGCCGCCATGTTCGGCCCGCCCGGCTGCGTCTATGTGTACCGCTCCTACGGCATCCACTGGTGCATGAACCTGGTCTGCCGCGAAGCCGGGCATGGCGCCGGGGTGCTGCTGCGCGCCATCGAGCCCACCGAGGGACTGGACCGCATGCGCGAGCGGCGCGGGCTGGACGATGTCCGCCTGCTGTGCGCCGGGCCAGGCCGGCTGGGGCAGGCGCTGGGCATTGACCGCGGTTTCAACGGCCTGCCGCTGGCCGAGCCGCCGTTTGCGCTGCTCAGCGCCGCGCCGGGGATGCAAGCGGACGTGGTGGCCGGACCGCGCATCGGCATTTCCAAGGCGGTTGACCAGGCCTGGCGCTTCGGCCTGGCGGGTTCGCGCTTCCTCAGCCGGCCTTTTCCTGGATCGCTATCAAATAAATAGCTGCATGCGCAGGCGTGCTATGCGCTGACGGCATATTTGATCGTTGCTTCAGCATTTTCGGGCGAATCCGGCGGTTCGGTTGGCACGGGCAGGGCCGCCGCTGGCGCCGCCCAGCCGCTGCACAGGGCCTTGGGCAGCGAGCTTTTTCGCTGGATCAGGTCGTGCCTGGCGAACAGTTCGGCAATCCAGTCGACGAACACGCGCACCTTGTTGCTCAGGTGGCGGTTGGGCGGGTACACCACGTAAATCGGCTTGGGCTCGGTGCACCAGCCCGAAAACAGCGGCTCCAGCGCGCCGTTGCTGATGTGGTCCTGCACCAAGAAGCTCAGCGTGTGCAGCACGCCCAGGCCGGCCAGCGCGGCGGTGACGCCGGCATTGGAGTCGTTGACCGAGAGCTGGTGGCGCCCGCCGGCCTCGACCACCTCGCCGTCCTTGTACATGTTGAAGGTGTAGGGCTTGCCGTTGCGCGCCGACATGTAGCGGATGGAATAGTGCGCACCGTCCAGCTCCGACGGATGGACCGGCGTTCCGTGGCGTTTCAGGTACGCCGGCGAGGCGCAGGAGGTCAGATAAAACTCGCCGATGCGGCGCGCGACCAGCGACTGGTCCATGATTTCGCCGCCGCGTATCACGCAATCGACGTTCTCCGCCAGGATGTCCACCGGCCGGTCGCTGACGCCCAGTTCGAGCTGGATGTCGGGGTAGCGCAGGTAAAAATCGGGCAGCGCCGGGATGATCACCGCCAGCCCGAGCGACGATGGAATGTCGACCTTGAGCTTGCCGCGCGGACTGGCCTTGGCGCGCGACATGCTGGACTCCAGCTCATGCACCTCGTCCAGCAGGCGGCTGGCCTGCTCGTAGTACGCGGCCCCGTCGACCGTGACGGTGACCTTGCGGGTGGTGCGGTTCAGCAGCTTGGTGTCCAGCTCTTTTTCCAGGTCCTGGATCAGTCGGGTGACGGTCGGTTTGGGCAGGCCCATCGACTCGGCCGCCTTGGTGAAGGTGCCGGCCTCCACGACGCGCACAAAAGCCTGCATGGCAGAAAATTTGTCCATCGGGAGTGCTCTCTTTCAAGGGTTAACCGCAAATTTCTTGGCAAAAATTCGGCTGTTTGTTAATGAATTGTTTCTATAGTGAAACAAAGTATAAGCAAAACGGCTATTTATTGATTTGGCTCAATCAATTACCTTCTGCTGCATCGCAACAAAGTGAAGCCCTTGACCGGCTCCAGCAGATGAAAAGCATTTCCGCTTCCAGTGCCAGCCCCGTCCAGGCCGGGCCGCTCTGGACCCACCAACAGATCGACATCGGGCCGCAGCCGCCGCTGGGCGTGCGTTTTTACGGCAGCCGCCGCAGCGATCGCGCCGGCACTGCCCTGCCGCTGGTGGTTCATTTCCATGCGGGCGCGTTTGTCGCCGGTTCGCTGGAAACCGGCGCCTGCATCGCGCGGCTGCTGGCCGATGCCGGCGCCGTGGTGATGTCGCTCGACTATCCGCTGGCCCCGGGCCATCCGTTTCCGCAGGCGCTGCAGGCCGGTTATGCGGCGCTGGGTTGGGCCTGGAAAGCACGCCGCAAGCTGGCCGGCCAGGGCGCGCCGGTGTTCGTCGCCGGCGAGGAAGCCGGCGGCAACCTGGCGGCGGCCGTGGCCCTGATGGCGCGCGACCAGCAGGCGCCCGCCCTGGCCGGCCAGATCCTGCTGTCGCCCATGCTCGATGCCTGCATGGCCACCGCGTCGCTGCGCGGTGCCGAGGCCGGGCCGGTCGGCTGCACCTGGGCCGACGGCTGGCACGACTACCTGTCGCGCCTGGACGAGGCCGGCCACCCGTATGCCGCGCCCGGGGCTGCCACCCGCCTGGCCAGCCTGCCGCCGACCTTGCTGCTGACGGCGCAGGACGACCCGTTCCGTGACGAATCGCTGGCCTATGCCAGGCGCCTGCGCAGCGCCGGGCGCGTGGTGCACGGTGCCGTGCTGCCCGGCCCGACCGGCTGGCCCGGCAGCTATTCGCAGCCGGCCAGCCATGAGGCCGCCTGGGCGCCGGCCGTGCAGCAGCAGTTCAGGAATTTTTTCAGCGACCTTTCAGGCGGCGCCGCCGTAAGCGGGGACGCTGCGCAGGGCCTTTTTTCCACTTCGACGCCGGGCTCAGGTTCATGAATCCGGTCCATTCCCTTTCGCCAGCTTTTTCATTTTTCGAGGAAATTCACCATGCCATCCATCCCCTTGCCATCCCGTAAACACCGCTTGCTCGCCGTCGCGCTGGCCGTCCTGGTCGTCGCCGGCGCGTCGGTGGCGGTCTTTGGCGTGTCCGCTTCAAGCGCCCAGGCGGACGCGTCGGCCGGCGCGGCGGCCCAGGCGCCGGCCACGCCGGTGTCCGTCGCCGCCGTCGTGCAAAGCGACGTGGCGGCGTGGGACGAGTTTTCGGGCCGGCTGGAGGCGGTCGAGCGGGTGGACATCCGTTCGCGCGTGGCCGGCAGCGTGCTGGCCGTGCATTTCCGCGAAGGCGCGCTGGTGAAAAAAGGCGATTTGCTGCTGTCCATCGACCCCGCGCCGTATGCCGCCGAGGTCGAGCGCGCCGATGCGCAGGTCGCCGCCGCGCAGGCCCGGGTGGCGCAGGCCAAAGGCGAGCAGGAGCGCTCGCAGCGCCTGTGGAGCGAGCAGGCCATCTCCAGGCGCGAATTCGACGAGCGCGTCAACACCCAGAGCGAAGCCGACGCCAACCTGCGCGGCGCGCGGGCGGCGCTGCAAACCGCGCGCCTGAGCCTGGATTACACGCAGGTGCGCGCACCGGTGTCCGGACGGGTCGGCAGGCTCGAAGTGACCCCCGGCAACCTGGTGGCCGCCGGGCCCGGCGCGCCGGTGCTGACCACGCTGGTGTCGGTCAGCCCGATCTACGCGAGTTTCGATGCCGACGAGCAGGCCGTGGCCAAGGCCCTGAAGGATGCCGGCGGCGGCGCGGGCGGGCGCAAGCTGGAGCGGATTCCGGTGCGGATGGGAACCGCCGCCACCGCCGACACGCCGTTCGAAGGAAAATTGCAACTCGTCGACAACCAGGTTGATGCCAGGAGCGGCACCGTGCGCGCCCGCGCCGTGTTCGACAACCCGGACGGCCAGTTGATGCCCGGCCAGTTCGCCCGCATCCGCATGGGCCAGGCGACGGCGGCCAAGGCCTTGCTGGTCAACGAGCGCGCCGTCGGGACCGACCAGAACAAGAAATTCGTCATGGTGGTGGGCGCCGACAACAAGGCCCAGTACCGCGAAGTCACGCTGGGCGCTTCCGTCGAGGGACTGCGCATCGTGAAAACCGGCCTGCAGGCCAATGAACGCATCGTCGTCAATGGCCTGCAGCGCATCCGTCCCGGCGCGCTGGTCGCGCCGCAGACCGTGGACATGTCGGCCAAGGCCGAGCTGGCCAGGCCGGCCGCCCTGGCCCTGGCCGCGAAATCCTGAGCCTGGCGCAGGAACACCTGAAGAAGAACAACATGAACCTTTCGAAATTTTTCATCGACCGGCCGATCTTCGCCGGCGTGCTGTCGCTGCTCATGCTGATTGCGGGCCTGATCGCGCTGCGCAGCCTGCCGATCTCGGAATACCCGGAAGTCGCGCCGCCCTCGGTCGTGGTGCGCGCCCAGTACCCCGGCGCCAACCCCAAGGTGATCGCCGAAACCGTCTCCACCCCGCTGGAAGAAGCGATCAACGGCGTGGACGGCATGCTCTACATGGGCAGCCAGGCCACCACCGACGGCGTGATGACGCTGACGGTGACCTTCAAGCTCGGCACCGACCCCGACAAGGCGCAGCAGCTGGTGCAAAACCGCG
>JAQGMN010000444.1 GCA_028292345.1 Polaromonas sp.
CATCACACCCAGCAATGCGCGGCGCACGACGCGCCCAAGCAAACGCGGCAGACTTTCTTGCGCCCTCGCCTTCACTGCCAATTCCGCTGTCTGCATGTTCATTTCTTTTCCTCTAGAAGCTGTAATGTCGCTGGCCGCTCTGTCCACTCTCCTGCTGCGTCCTGCACGATTTCACGCAACACCACACTGGCTTCGGTCACGGAAGTAATACGGCCATAGTTCTGGCCCAGATAATTGCCGACGCGCACCTGGTAGATCAGGTTGTCCACCCGCACCAGCGCCACGGGCTGCCCGGCTTTTGTCAGGCTGCCGACCATGGCCACGCTGTCCAGCGGCATCGCCTCCAGCGGCTCCTTGCGCCGGCTCAGTTCCGGCGTGATCAGCGCTACATTGGAAGTCGCCTGGCTGGAATCGCGTTTGAGCGCCTGCACCAGTTTCTGGTTGCTGAAGGGCTCGATTGAGCCGGCCTGGTCATAGGTTTGCGGCGTGAATTTGGTAGGTTGCTGCAAAGGCGCTATCTTGGGCTGGGACATATCTCGCTGGGCAGTCATCCATTGCTGCAGTTCCTCCTGATCCGATGAGCCGCAAGCTGCCAGCAAAAGCAGGCTGCAGACCATCGTCAAGGCAAGGGCTTGTCGAGCGGCGCTCATTTTTTGGCTCCGTTGGCCGAAGCATTCTTGCTCTGCAAGGCAATTTCTTCGCTGTCCAGATAACGGAAGGTCTTTGCCATGGCATCCATGACCAGGTTGCCGTCTTTTGCCGGCATGATGGCCATGTTGTTCAGCGTCACAATGCGCGAAAGGTTGGCAATATCGGCTGCAAATGCACCCATGTCGTGGTACTGACCCGTGACCCTGACCTCGATCGGCAATTCGGCGTAGTAGTCTTTGATAATCACCTGTCCAGGCCGGAACAGTTCGAACTGAAGGCTGCGCCCCAGGCCGGCCTGGTTGATGTCGGACAGCAGGGCATCCATTTCAGCTTTGCTGGGCAACTGCTTTTCAAGCTGCGTCACATACTGCTGAACCTGCTCACGCTGCTTCCTCAGCGCTTCCAGATTGATGGCCTGCGTCAGCTTGCCGGTGTAGTCCTGACGCAGCTGGACTTCCTTCGTTTTTTCCGCAGTCAATTCTTCATCCGCTGCGCTCAGCCACACAAACCAGAGCGCCACCACCACTGAGACCGTGAGGGCAGCACACAGAAGGTAGCGCGGAAACGACGGCCAGGACGACGGATCGTTCGGGTCCAGGCCGGTGAACTGATTCTGGATACGGCTTTGGAAGGCTACGAAGTCAAAGGAGGGTTTGGACGTTTTTTTTACCATGATCAGTCATTCGTGCCGCATCAGAGCTTGGCCGCAGCAGGTGCCGACGAGGCGGCCTCTTTTTGATCACTGGCCCGTTTGATTTCCATCCGCATCGAGAAATTTGAAACCCGGCGCTGGTCCCGCGGACTCAGCGCCACGGTTCCCGCGGTGATTTCCACCAGTTCAGGCTTGGACAGCCATGCGCTGTGGTTGGAAACATTGCGCAAAAGCTCTGAAACCCGTTCGTTGGACTGGGCAATGCCTGTCAACAGCACCGTCTGGTTCTCCTGCTTGAGGCTGTTCACATACACGCCATCGGGAAGCTGCCTGACCAGTTCGCTCAGCAGATACACCGGCAGGTTGCGGTTCCCCTGCAGATCCTCGACGGCCGTCTGGCGCGCCTTGAGCGAGTTGATTTCTGCCTGCAAGGTGGCAATGTCCTTGATCTGTTCGTCAAGGCGTTTGATTTCAGACTGCAGAAAAGTGTTCCGGCCGCGCTGGCTTTCTATTTGCGTCAAATACCAGGAATACGCGATGCTGCAGATCAGCACACCGGCCAATGCAGACAGGCCAAGGGTCACGAAAAAGACTTCGCGCCGGCGTTTCCGGGCGGCTTCCCGGTGCGGCAGCAGGTTGATCAGAATCACTGTACGAACCTTCGCAACGCCAGGCCGCAGGCGGTCAGGTAAGAGGAGGCTTCACGCCGCATCCTGTTTTCCATGACGCTGCTGCCGATTTCCATTCCGTCAAAAGGATTCACCAGCTGGCAGGCGAAAGCCGTCTGCCTCGTCACCGATTCCGTCAGTCCGTCCAATGATGAGGAGCCGCCGGCCAGCATCACATAGTCAACCCGGTTGTAGGGCGTGCTGGTAAAGAAAAACTGGAGCGCACGGCTGATTTCCTGGGTCATGCTCTCGACAAAGGGTTTCAGCACCCCCAGTGCGTAATCTTCCGGCAGGTCTGCGCCGCGCTTTTTGGTTTCGGCCTCCTCATGAGAAAAACCATATTGCCTGACGATCAACTGGGTCAATTGCGCGCCGCCGAATGCCTGGTCACGTTCGTACAGGACTTCATCATTCCGGATGACCTGCATGCTGGTGGTGACCGAGCCGATCTCGAACAGCGCCACCATGGTGTCCACGCCCTTGTTGGGCATGTTCCCGACCAGCCGGGCCGTGGCCAGGCGGGACGCGTAGGACTCCACATCCACCACGATGGGCTTGAGCCCGGCGGCTTCGGCCAGACCCTGCCGGTCCTGGACCTTTTCCTTGCGCGAAGCGGCTATCAAGACTTCCACATCGCCGCTGGACGTTGCACTCGGACCCAGAACGCAAAAGTCCAGGCTGACTTCATCGAGCGAGAAAGGAATGTATTTGTTGGCTTCGGATTCAACCTGAATTTCCAGCTCGGCATCGCTCAGCCCGCCGGGCAGAACGATCTTTTTGCTGATGACGGCGGAAGGCGGCAGCGCCATGGCGACGTTTCGCGTGCGCGTGCCGCTCTTTTTGACGACGCGGCGAAGCACATCCGCCACCTCATCGAATTTTTCGATGTTGCCATCGGTGACCCATCCGGCTTCCAGAGGCTCGATGGCGCAGCGCTCGAGAACCAGACGCCCCGCCTTGTCGCGGCTCACCTCGACCAGCGTGACACTGGACGAGCTGATGTCCACGCCCAGCAAAGGGGGTTCCTGACGGTTGAATAACGATCCCAGTGAGATCAAGGGCGCCCCCGGATGAACGGCTACTATGTAACCTGCTTGCTTAAAAACCTTCTGAATGTTAGCAGCAAGCCCCTACTGGAGTAACCAATTTTACGTATCAAACCAAGGCGTGCGTTGTCAAATGCAGACGGAGTTGAGGGATTCTGCTGATGTAAAAAGATAGCACGCGGCGTAACAGTGCAATTCAGAGATACAAACCTGACACCCCGGGGCATACATAAATTTTTATAATGCGGTTGCGACTCTATTGATTGACCTTGATGCCCTCTTCTCCCCGGACTCCCGATTCCCGATCAAAATCCACTGCGGTAAAAAAGCCTGCTTCCTGGCTGCGTTCTTTTGCGAAGTTCTTTCTCGGCGGCATTGGCTTGGTGCTGGCCGGTCTTGCCGGACTGGCAATTTTCCTGGCGGTTGCGCTGGCGGTCGCCTATCCCAACCTGCCTGATATTTCCGCCTTGTCGGACTACCGGCCGAAGCAGCCGCTGCGCGTTTACACAGCCGACGGCGTGATCATCGGGGAGTTCGGCGAGGAGCGGCGCAGGCTCACGCCGATCGACGAAATTCCGCAGATCATGAAAGATGCGGTGCTGGCGATTGAGGACGCGCGGTTTTTCTCGCATGGCGGGGTGGACTATCTGGGCGTGGTGCGTGCGGCGCTGGCCAACCTGGGCCGGGCTAAAAGCCAGGGCGCGTCCACCATCACGATGCAGGTGGCGCGCAATGTCTACCTGACGGCCGAGAAAAGCTACACGCGCAAGATTTATGAAATCCTGCTGACGTTCAAGCTGGAGCGCTCCCTGTCGAAGAACCAGATTCTTGAGATCTACATGAACCAGATCTTTCTGGGAAATCGCTCCTACGGCTTTGCCGCTGCCGCGGAAACCTATTTCGGCAAGCCGCTCAAGGATGTGAGCATTGCCGAAGCCGCGATGCTGGCCGGCTTGCCCAAGGCGCCTTCGACCTACAACCCGATTGCCAACCCCAGCCGCGCCCGGACGCGTCAGCTCTACATCATTGAGCGCATGGAGCAAAACGGCTTCATCAATGCCCAGCAGGCGAAAACGGCACGGGAAGAGGAACTCCATATCCGGACCGGGCGCGATGCCGGGCGCGTGCATGCCGAATACGTGGCTGAAACCGTTCGCCAGCTCGTGTTCAACCAGTATGGCGAGGAAACCTATACACGCGGGCTGAACGTCTACACCACCCTCAAGTCTGCCGACCAGATCGTGGCCTACAAGGCCCTGCGCAAGGGCATCATGGATTACGAGCGCAGGCAGATCTACCGGGGTCCCGAGAAATTCATCGACCTGCCGTCCAACCCGCGTGAAGTTGAAGATGCGATTGACGAGGCCCTGGCCGAGAATCCCGACAACGGGGACATCATGTCGGCTGTGGTGCTGGAGGCCGGCCCCAAGCGGATCGTTGCGATGCGCCTGAACAGCGAAAAAGTGACCATCACCGGCGAGGGCTTGCGGCCTGCGCAATCGGGCCTGGCGGACAAGGCCGGGCCGAACATCAAGATTCGCCCGGGCGCGCTGATCCGGGTGGTCAAGACACCCAAGGATGGCTGGGAGATCACCCAACTGCCGGAAGTCGAAGGCGCCTTTGTGGCCATGGACCCCCGTGACGGCGCGGTGAGCGCGCTGATCGGCGGCTTTGATTTCGAGAAAAACAAGTTCAACCATGTAACGCAAGCATGGCGCCAGCCCGGTTCGAGCTTCAAGCCCTTCATTTATTCGGCGGCGCTGGAAAAGGGTTTCACCCCGGCCACCGTCGTCAATGACGCGCCATTGTTTTTCGATGCCGGCGTGACCGGCGGACAACCCTGGGAACCCAAGAACTACGATGGCGGTTTCGAAGGCCCGATGAGCCTGCGCACGGCGCTGAAGAAGTCAAAAAACCTGGTGTCGATCCGCATCCTCCAATCGATTGGCGCGAAGTATGGGCAGGAATGGGTGACGCGTTTCGGTTTCGATGCGGAAAAACACCCGGCCTACCTGACCATGGCGCTGGGCGCCGGATCGGTCACGCCGATGCAGATGGCCACCGGTTACTCGGTGTTTGCCAATGGCGGCTACCGCGTCAATCCCTACCTGGTCAGCAAAATCACCGACCAGCGCGGCAAGGTCCTGCTTGAAGTCACGCCGCCCGCGCTCAACGAATCGATGCGCGGCATCGATGCCAGGAATGCGTTCATCATGGACAGCCTGCTTCAGGAAGTCGCGCGTTCAGGCACGGCGGCCAAGGCCCAGGCCATGCTCAAGCGTCCGGACATCTTCGGCAAGACCGGCACCACCAATGACTCGATCGACACCTGGTTTGTCGGTTTCCAGCCCACATTGGCGGCGGCAGTCTGGATGGGTTACGACACGCCCAAGAAGCTCGGCGACCGTGAAACCGGCGGCGGCCTGAGCCTGCCCATCTGGATCAACTTCATGGAATATGCGCTCAAGGGCGTGCCGGTCACCGAGTACCAGCCGCCTGCAGGCGTGGTGAACCTGAATGGCGAGTGGTACTACGACGAATATGCCAAGGGCGCCGGCGTCAGCAGCGTGGGCATGCAGCCCGAAGCGGGCACGCCCACGGAGGAAGCCACGCCAGCGCCGGGCGGCGGCATCCAGGTTCTGCCTCCCTCGGACGAGAAAAAGCGTATCCTGGACCTGTTCAAGAACTGATCCTTTTCCCGGGCAGGGAGAGATATCTCGAATAAAAACGGACCGTTCAGGTCCGTTTTTACGGGTTGCCACCATTCAGTCGGCAGCGGAAAACACCAGGGGCTGACCGGCCTGTTCGCTGGCATAGCGCGACAGATTGGCAAAAAACTCACGCCCGTCCTTGGTGTCAAGCCATTGCCCGGCATTGAATTTGTAGTGAAAACCGCCGGCCCTGGCCGCCATCCAGATTTCCTGCAGCGGCTTTTGAAGGTTGATGATGATCTGGCTGTGGTTCGAAAAGCTCAGGGTGATCATGCCGCCGGTGCGCTGGTTGTCGATGTCCACGTCGCGCTCGTCGTTCAGCCGGTCGCAAGCCTGCTCGACGGCCCTGAGCACGCTTTCTGCCTGGTTCTGGTAGTCAAGGTCCGTCATTACAATCCTGTCATGGTTTTTTCACACCGAATTCTAGGTCGCCTTGCGCGTGCCGTTGCCAGGCATGGTTTTGTTGCCGTCGCGGCGGGCGCTGCACTGCTGTCCGGCTGCGGGCAGAAGGGTCCGCTGTTCCTGCCTGTTCCCCCACAGGCGCCTGCGCTGGTGATGTCGCCCAGCCTTTCGCAGCTGCCTGCGCCAGCGGTTGCCCCCGCATCGGCGCCGCGATAGGCACTGCGACGTGGCCGCCCTGCACCTTCATGCGCTGATTCACATGCGGCGGGTCATGCAGCCTTCCTGCAGCGACAGCCCGTCATCGTTTTCCTTCTTGCCGCTTGCTTCAACAGAACCCGCCCCATGACCTTTCCCGTCCTTCCCGGCCATCCCCATTTCGCCTACCGGGGCGGCGCGCTGTTTGCCGAGGCGGTGCGCGCCAGCGAACTGGCCGCCACCTACGGAACGCCCCTGTTCATCTATTCAAAGGCTGCCATGCTGTCGGCGCTGGCGGCCTACCAGCGCGGTTTTGAAGGCCGGGATGCGCAGATCTGCTATGCGATGAAAGCCAATTCCTCGCTGGCCGTGCTGCAGGTGTTTGCCCGCGCAGGTTGCGGATTCGACATAGTTTCTGGCGGCGAGCTGGAGCGGGTCCAGGCGGCGGGGGGCGACGTGAAGAAAGTCATTTTTTCAGGCGTCGGCAAGACGCGCGCCGAAATGCGCCAGGCGCTGGCGGCAGGCATTGGCTGCTTCAATGTCGAAAGCGAGGCCGAGCTGGACGTGCTCTCTGGCGTGGCATTGGCCATGGAACTGCGCGCGCCAGTCAGCATCCGCGTCAATCCGAATGTCGATCCCAAGACCCATCCGTATATTTCCACCGGCCTGAAAGGCAGCAAGTTTGGCGTTGCCCATGAGGACGCGCTGCGCATCTACCGGCATGCCGCTTCGCTGCCAGGGCTGAAGGTCGTCGGCATCGATTGCCATATCGGCTCGCAGATCACCGACGCCACGCCCTACCTCGACGCCATGGACAGGATGCTGGACCTGGTCGCGGCGATTGAAGCGGCCGGCATTGCGCTGGCGCACATCGACTTTGGCGGCGGGCTGGGCATCAACTACAACGACGACACGCCGCCCGAAGCCGATGCGCTCTGGCGCCAACTGCTGGCCAGGCTCGACGCGCGCGGCTATGGCGGCAGGAAGCTGATGATCGAGCCCGGCCGTTCGCTGGTCGGCAATGCCGGCATCTGCATCACCGAAGTGCTTTACCTCAAGCCCGGCGAGCAGAAGAACTTCTGCATCATCGACGCGGCCATGAACGACCTGCCCAGGCCGGCCATGTACCAGGCCTTCCATGCCATCGTGCCGGTGGAAGCGCCTGCCCCGCAGGCGGCCGGGCTGGTTTACGACGTGGTGGGTCCGGTCTGCGAGAGCGGCGACTGGATTGGCCGCGACCGCACCTTGAGCGTGGCGGCCGGCGACCGGCTGGCCGTGATGTCTGCCGGCGCCTACTGCATGAGCATGGCCAGCAACTACAACACCCGGGGCCGCGCGGCGGAACTGCTGGTCGATGGCGACGTGGCCCGGCTGATTCGTGCGCGCGAGTCGGCGGCCGACACCTTTCGCGGTGAACTGCTGCTGCCCTGAGGCGGCGGCGAGGAGTTCAATTCATGTGTCCCAGCGGCCTGTTCGCCTTTTTTAAGTAAAAAGTGGTCTTTGCGCTTATTCCACAAACGCTTTCAGCTATACATTTAATAGCACTCAAGATCAGCGGATGTCAACGGCCGGTTGACCGGAAACCTGTCGGCGCCGCTTCGAAGCGTAGTTCCACACCCGCCAGCCCAGCAGCATGGCAACGATGGCGGCATAGACAAAGACTTCGTTGAAGTCGTTTTTCCCGGCCCGCATCCAGAAAAAATGCAGGATGCCCAGACCGGCAATCAGGTACACCAGCTTGTGCAGCAGTTGCCAGCGTTTTGCCCCCATGGCCTTGATGGCCGCATTGAACGAAGTGGCCGCCAGCGGGGTCAGCAGCAGGAAAGCGGAAAACCCCACCAGGATGAACGGCCGCTTGATGATGTCCCGGGCAATGTCCGCCACGTCAAAACCCATGTCGAACCCGCTGTAGCTGAGCAGGTGGACGACGGCGTAGAAATAGCAAAAAAGCCCCAGCATGCGCCGAAAGCGCGCCAGCGCCGGCGTTTTGCCGATGACGCGCAAAGGCGTGACCGCCAGCACGATGCAGACAAAGCGCAAGGTCCAGTCCCCCGTGGCACGGATCAGCGCTTCGGCCGGGTTCGCGCCCAGCTGGTCGCTATAGGCCAGGTAGAAAAGCCAGGCAAAGGGCAGCAGGCACAGCATGAAGACCAGCGGCTTGGCCCCCGGGTGCAGCAGCCATTTTTGCCGCCCCGCCATCGTGGCAGCCATCAGAAATTCTTCTTGAGGTCCATGCCGGCGTAGAGCTGGCCGACTTGCGCTTCATAGCCGTTGAACATCAGCGTCTTGCGCTTCTTGGCGAACAGTCCGTCCTCTCCAATGCGCCGCTCGGTGGCCTGGCTCCAGCGCGGGTGGTCAACCTCGGGATTGACGTTCGAGTAAAAGCCGTATTCCTGCGCCGCTGCCTTGTTCCAGGCGGTGCGCGGCTCCTTGTCGGTGAAACGGATCTTGACGATGCTCTTGCCGCTCTTGAAACCGTATTTCCACGGCACGACCATGCGCACCGGCGCGCCGTTCTGGTTGGGCAGCACCTCGCCGTACATGCCAAAGGTCAGCAGCGCCAGCGGATGCATCGCCTCGTCCATGCGCAAGGCCTCGACGTAAGGCCATTCGAGCACGCGCGAGCCGACAAACGGCATGGTCTTGGGGTCGGCCAGCGTGATGAACTCGACGTATTTGGCGCTGCCCAGCGGCTCGACCTTTTTGATCAGTTCGGACAGCGAGTAGCCCACCCACGGAATGACCATCGACCAGCCTTCGACGCAGCGCAGGCGGTAAATGCGTTCTTCCTGCGGGCTGAGCTTGAGCAATTCCTCGAGCGTGAAGCTTTTCGGATTCTTCACCAGGCCTTCGACGGCGACCGACCAGGGCTTGACGGGCAGCGTCGCGGCATTTTTCGCCGGGTCGGCCTTGTCGGTGCCGAACTCGTAGAAGTTGTTGTAGGTGGTCGCGTCCTTGTAGTCGGTGACTTTTTCCATCGTCACCGCGCCGGCGGCCGCGGATTTCCCACCGGCCAGCGTTGCGAGCTTGCCCGGCCTGGGCACGCCTTGCGCCAGCGCATCGCGCCCGGCCCAGCCGGCCAGCGCGGCGCCTGCGGTTCCGCTGGCCATGAGCTTGATCAGGTCGCGCCGGCCCTGGTAGATGCCTTGCGGCGTGATGTCGCTGGAAATCGGGTGATTGAACCCGCTGGAATTTGTCTTGATGAGCATGGGGGTCCTTTAAATCGGTTCACGGTAGTACGCAGCAAGTCCCGCAGAGGATTCAATGCAAAAGACTCGCCAAGCGGCTACAAGGTTCCGTAACTGTGCAGGCCCGACAGGAACATGTTGACGCCCAGGAAGGCGAAGGTGGTGACCGCCAGGCCGCCGAGC
Source organism: Polaromonas sp. (assembly GCA_028292345.1). Classification (GTDB taxonomy): domain Bacteria; phylum Pseudomonadota; class Gammaproteobacteria; order Burkholderiales; family Burkholderiaceae_C; genus Polaromonas. The sequence continues at coordinate 9,697 of JAQGMN010000444.1, forward strand.
GCCCACCAGGCGGCCACCGTGCCGCGCAGGCCCTTCATCAGCCGCATGTGCAGCCAGGCGGCATAGTTGAGCCAGACAATCAGCGCCCAGGTTTCTTTCGGGTCCCAACTCCAGTAGCCGCCCCAGGCCTCTGCCGCCCACAATGCGCCCAGAACGGTTGCGATGGTGAAAAAGGCAAACCCGACGGCGATCGCCTTGTACATCACATCGTCAAGCACTTCAAAGCTCGGCAAGCGGGCAGCAATACGTTTACGCCCGAGCAGGATGACGGCCGTGACCAGGCCAGAGACCAGAAGGTAGCCCAGCCAGTAATTGCTGCCACCGGCTTCCACAGGCGTACGCGTGCGAAAAACGATCGGCACGAAACACATCACCACACCCAGCAACCAGAGCGGCGTCAGCTTGTACAAGCGCGCCTCCTCGGCCTGCTGCTTGACCAGATACGACAGCGCCACCATCGCGGACAGCGCAAACATGCCGTAGCCAATGAAGTTGGCCGGCACATGCAGCTTCATCCACCAGCTTTTAAGGGCAGGAACCAGCGGCTGAATTTCATGCGCCTCACGCACCACCGTGTACCACAGCAGAAACCCCACCGCGGCGCTGACCACCAGCATGACAAAGGCGCCCAGTGCACGTGTTTTGTACTGGGCCTCGAAATACAGGTAAAAAGCCGCTGTCATCCAGCAGAACAGCACAAACACTTCGTAAAGGTTGCTGACCGGAATGTGGCCGATGTCCGGCCCGATCAGGTAGCTTTCATACCAGCGCACCAGCGTGCCGATGAGCGCCATGCCCACTGCAACCCAGGCGATGCGCGAACCCAGCGATTCAAGCGTGTCGCTTTGACCGGAAGCCTCGCGACTGGCAAACATGCCCAGCCAGTAAAACAC
>JAQGMN010000462.1 GCA_028292345.1 Polaromonas sp.
CATCAACCTGCTGTGCGGGCGCGCCCTGCTGGGCGCCTGGGCCAATGGCCTGTTCCGCGTGGACCGCAAGATGGTCGACAAGGCGGCGGCCGAGGTGTTCGGGTTGGATGCCGGGCCGGCGCCGGGCGCCGGCAAGCGGCCAGCCGCCTATGCGCTGGGCAGCCTGGCCTTGATCGCCGGCGCCGGGCTGGCGGCTTTCCTGGCGCTCAATCCCGGGCAGCACAGGGCGGCGCCGCCTCCGCCCCTGGCGTCAGGTGTGCCAGCGCCCCAGGCTGCCGCTTCTGCGCCCCAGGCTGCCGCTTCTGCGCCTGTTCCGGCCACGCCGACCGCCCCGCGTCCTGCCGAGGAGATCGACGCCTTGCTGGTCGAACTGCCGGCCGACATCAACGCGGCCTGGGGCGAACTGGCGCCGGCCTGGAAACTGCCCGCACCCGCTGGCGACCCGTGCCTGGCCGCCAGCGCGCAGCAACTGCAGTGCTACCGCACCGACAGCATGACCGTGCCGCTGCTGCGCCAGCTCGGCCGCCCCGGCATCCTGACGCTGCACACCGGCAATGGCCCGCCGGTGCATGCCGTTCTGGTGGGGCTGGGCGAGCAGACCGCCACCCTGCGGGGCGTTGCCGGCCCGCACACGGTCAGGCTGGTGGCGCTGGGCCGGCTGTGGCGCGGCGAGTTCGCCACCTACTGGCGCCCGCCGCCGGGTTACACCGCCGGCCTGCAGGGCGAAGGCGCCGGCCCGGCAGTCCGCCAGCTGGCCGCTCAGCTGGCCCGGCTGGAAGGCACGCCCGCGCCGGCCGCGTCGACGGACGCGCCGATGCTGGACCCGGCCTTGAAGGCGCGTGTGCGGGCTTTTCAGCGCGCCCAGGGGCTGGATGCCGACGGGCAGCCCGGCCCCCTGACCTTCATGCAGATCGACAGCGCCACGAATGCGGATGCGCCGCGCCTGCAAATCAACCCGCCCTCCGCCCGATAAGCCTATGTCCTACATCCTCGATGCCCTCAAGCGGGCCGATGCCGAACGCGAGCGCGGCGCCGTGCCCGGCCTGCAGTCGCGCCATGCGGCCTTGCCCGCCGCCAAAGCCGGCCGCCATCCGCAAAATCGCCTCTGGCTGGCCGCCGCCGCCCTGGCGCTCGGCGGCACGGCCGCTGGCCTGTGGCTCTGGCAACAACCTTCCGGCACCGAGCGGCTGGCGGCGGTGGAACCCGCCGTGGCCACGCCCCCGCCGCTGGCGCAGCCCGTGCTACCGCCGCCACGCCCCGCGCCCGCGCTGCCGCCCGCAGAAACGGCGCCACGGGTTGCCGCCTCTTCGCCGCCTGCCGGGGCTCGCGCCGCGCCCAGGCCTGTGCCCAGGCCGGCGCCTGCGGCATCCGCCGTTGCGGTCCAGCCGCCGCCCAGGCCCAGGCCAGAGCCGGTTGCCAGGGCAGCGCCAACCCCGGCTGCGCCAACGGCCGTGCGGCTGCTCAGCGACCTCCCGGAAGACCTGCGCCGCCAGATTCCGCCGCTGGCCATCACCGGCACGGTCTACTCGGCCAATCCGGACAAGCGGCTGCTGCTGGTGAACAACCAGGTTCTAGCGCAGGGCAGCCTGGCCGCGCCCGGGCTCACCCTGGAGGAAATCCAGGCCAAGAGTTCGGTGTTCAGTTTTCGGGGAACACGGTTCCGGGTGGCGCATTGATCTGGCCGCCTGGCACGGGCTGGTGCGCATGCCTTGGACCGTTTGGCGTCGAGGATGCTGCGCTGGGCACTGTTTGGCATCAAAAAGGCCTCTGGCGCAGGTCCACTCTGCGCAAGCAGCTATTGATTCAATAGCGAAAATTTTCAGCTGGCTTCAGCGCCGCAAGGCCGGTGCAGGGAGGTTTCGCGCTACTGCGCCGCCCGCAGGTCAAACACCAGGCAGGTGGTCGTGGCATGGGCATACAGCTTGCCGTCCGGGCCGACGATGCGGCCCTCGGCCGTGGCCAGCTGGTTGCCGCAGTGGATCACCGTGCCGATGGCGCGCAGCGGCCCGGTGTCGCGCGAGGCCGCCCGCACGATGTTGATGCCCAGCTCGGCCGTGGTGTAGCCCCGGCCCGCCGGCATCAGGGTGTGCACCGCGCAGCCGACCGCCGAATCGAGCAGCGTGGCATACCAGCCGCCATGCACCGAGCCCAGGGGGTTGTAGTGCTTGAGCTGCGGCGTTCCCTGAAAGGTCGCTTTGCCGGGCTCGACCGCGATCAGCGCGAAGTCCAGCGTTTCGGCAATGTGCGGATAGGGCAGTTCGCCGGCCAGCATCGCCTGCATGATCTGCATCCCGGTCTTGCCGGCCACCCATTCGGGGTTGGCCAGGCCGGGCTTGCCGCCGCCGGCCAGCAGCTTGACGCGCACCGCCGCGCTTTCTTCCATCCACTCGGTCAAGGTGTCCTTCTTGCGTGTCATGTGGTTCCTCCATTTTATTTTGTATATGCAAATATTGCAGCTACAATTAATTATGCACGATACACCGGACCCTGTTCAAGCCCTGGCTGAAGCCGATCTGATGGCCACATTAAAAACCCAGGGCTGCACCAATTTCAAGCTGCGCCAGCTGATGCGCCGCGTGGCGCACCACTACGACCTGGAAATGTCGCGGGCCGGCCTCAAGACCACCCAGTATTCGCTGCTCAGCCATGTGCTCAAGCTGGGCCCCTTGCGCCCCGGCGAACTGGCGCAGGCCATGAAGATGAGCGCCTCCACGCTGACGCGCAACCTCAGGCCGCTGGTCGATGCCGGCTGGGTGGAACTGGCCGCCGGCAGCGACGCGCGCAGCCGCACGGTCCGCATCACCCCCGCCGGAAGCCTCAAGCGCGACGAAGCCCTGCTGCGCTGGAAGGTGGCCCAGGAAAGCCTGAACGACCTGCTGGGCGCCGGCCGGCTGCTGGCGCTGCATGCGCTGATCAACGAATCCATGGCGCTGCTGTCGCCCTTGGAAAGCGAAGCCGACGATGACTGAAACCCTTGCTGCCCCTGCTTCTCGGGCGGCAAGACCCCGCATGGCGCTGTTCCTGAGCCCGCTCAACACGGCCACCGGCCTGGGGCTTGGCAGCATCAGCCTGGCGTTGGCCTTTGGCCCGCTCTGGTGGGGCTGACGCAGCCGTTCGCCGGCGCTGTGGCCGACCGCATCGGAACGGGCAGGGTGATCTTCACCGGCCCGCTGCTGGTGGCCCTGGGCACTTTCCATGACGCCTTGCATGACCACGACCGCCGGGCTGATCCTGGCCAACCTGCCGATCCGGGAGGCCCGACCGGCGCGCGCCGCTGCGGCGATGCCATGAGCTGCCCAGACGCGATTTTTTAATAAAAAACCTTGCTTGCGCAATACGTCATTACAAAGTTTGCTATATAAAAAATAGTGGATTGCGGCTCATCGCCAGGCGCTGCGCAGGATGCTCAGGCGGCCTTTGGCGCTGTCCGGGCGCGCCAGCAGCGAACAAACTCTTCCAGCAAGGGCAGCACGTTCACGACAAAAATGCCCGCCACCGCAGACAGCACATAGCCGGCAGGAAGCGGTTCGTCCTTGAGCCGCCATTGCCAGTCCGCCGCGCCGGGGCTGACCATCCCGAAGAGCGCCTGGCCGTGCAGACCGGCCAGCAGGGCGATGCCGCCCAGCGGAATGATTTCCATGAAGCTGTGCACCATCTGTTCGGTCGGGGAGATATGGCGCAGCGGCTGGACAAACCGAAGTTCGAACCAGACCGTGGCTTCATGCGTCAGGA
>JAQGMN010000477.1 GCA_028292345.1 Polaromonas sp.
CAACAATCTATCTAACAATTGTTTCATGTTCCGACTTGTTTAGGAAAAAATCTCGTGTAGGTATAGACCGCATGTTGATTTAGGCGAGACAACCTTGCAATGTCGGAAATTTCCTTCATGCTGAGAGCTAATGTGCCGAGATGGCTGGCGCCATGAATTGGCTCGGTTGCGCAGAGTCTTGCTTCCGACCTGCAGATGCCTTATCCACTACCTGAATCCGTGACTTCGCCGTGATATTTTGGTGGATATCTTATTGAAATCAAGCACTTGGCCGCCAAGTTCAGTTCACCCTGCATGTGAGCCAAGAACATGACCGACTTTCTGATCAAACGACTGCCATACGACCTGAGTTCCCAGGCCGGACTGGCCTTCATTGGCTAATACCTCAAGCGCATCAATCTCAACGCGCAGATTGATCCGGCCTTCCCGGTCCGCTCGGGCATCGCCAACAGCGACATCCTCAAGAGCTACCTCAGACTGCTGTGCCTGGGCAAGAACGACTTTGACACCATCGAGAACTTTCGAGGTAACGCTTTTTTCATGCGCGCGCTGGGGCTGCAGGCCGTGCCGCCGGTCCGACGCTACGCCAGCGCCTCGATACCCACGCCAGCGACTGGTTTGAACTGGCCGGGAAAATCAACCAAGCGCTCCTGGGCAGCCGTATTGAAGGCCTGTCCATTGATTTTGGCGCGCTGAACTGCGGCTATACACCAGTGGATCTTGACACCTTTGCGATGGACAAGAGCGACACGCAAAAGGAACTGGTCGGGCGCACCTACAGCGGCGTCGATGGCTATTGCCCGCTGGCGGTGTACCTGGGGCGCCTGGGTTACTGCCTGGAGTTGGCGCTGCGCCCGGGCGTGCAGCATTCGTCCCGGGAGAGCGAGTACAACCTCGAACGCACGCGGCCCCTGGTGGCAAGCTTGGTCACCGGCCCTTTGCTGGTGCGTGCCGATTCGGGATTTTGCTCCGCCAAGCTGATGCAGGAAATCTCCGCCCAAGGGGCCGCTGTTGGACGCGAGATGGCCTTCATCATCAAGTGGAACCCGTGCAAGGCCCCGGTTGAGACGATTGCCGCATACAAGGCGGGCAATCCGAGCATTGCTTGGCAGACGCTGCGCCCGGGCAAGCGCGAATGCGTCTGGCAGAACATGCTCGATCTGGTCGATGTCGGCAACGCGGCGAATCCGGCCCGGCGCGTTTACCGGCTTACCGAGCGCACGATCGACAAGCACGGCAACGGTTTGCTGCTGCCAGGGTACGTGCTCGAAGGCTGGACGACAACGCTGCCGGTGCGCTCTGAGGCGCAAGACGTCATGGCGCTGTACTGCGACCACGCCACGCACGAGAAGTTTCATGCCGAGTTCAAGTCCGAGATGGACCTCCAGCGCCTGCCCAGCGGCAAGTTCGATACCAATTATCTGGTCTGCCGGTTTGCTGCCGTGGCAATGAACCTGTTGCACCTGATCGGACCAAACACGCTGAACGAGCCCGATGCGCGCGGGCGACAGCGGCTTTGCGGTATTTGAGCGGCACTACGGGCAACTCAGGACCGCGTAGCTGCGCAAACCCTCGGGCTTGCCACCGCCCTATCTTGCATTGATTTGGTCCGCGCGCAACGCGGATTGATCAGCCCTGGGCTGGAAAATCTCCACGATGTTCAACATCTGGAAAAGCTGCGTTTTCCACATTCGGGGCGTCGCCATAAATCGCTTTAGCCCCCGACATCACAACCTATTCCACCGGAACTTGACCATTCAAGTTTAAAAATCAGGCCGCTTTGTTTGAGGTCACTCATTCAGGACTTGGCTGTCCTGGGAAGCATGGCCTAGATACTGCATCACAGCGTGTTGATTGGTGACCGATTGTCACACGGGTTCGTGTGACTGAGCTAAAGGCGATTCAAACGCGCTACGGAATAGGCCTGCGCCAAGCATGCGCTGCCCACCGCAAATAAGCCCGCCACCCGATGTTTTTGAAGGTTCCCGCCCAAAAAGTGAGGATCGGGAACGGTTTTACGCGGTTTGATGACCGATCAAATGCGAGATACTTGACCTTATAAAGTTGAATTTCTTATTCGTTTTTTTCTTTGAAGGAAATTCCTTCATGCAACTTTTCTTCTCCGCCGGGCTGATCCTGGCGATTGTCTTGTGGGGCATTGTTGCCCCTGACTCGGTCGGCGCCGTGTTCGACATGCTACTGGCAGTCATCACACGCGACTTTGGCTGGCTCTACCTCTGGGTGGTGCTGGGCTTGGTGGTGCTGGCCATGGTGCTGGCCTTCAGCCGCTATGGTGATCTGAAGCTCGGCGGCGAAGACGACGAACCTGAATTCTCCATCGGGTCCTGGTTTGCCATGTTGTTTGCCGCCGGTATGGGTATTGGCCTGGTGTTCTGGGGTGTGGCCGAGCCGATCTCGCACTACGGCGCGCCGCCACCCGGCATCGCGGCCAACACACCTGAGGCGGCCAACACCGCCATGCGCTACAGCTTCTTCCACTGGGGCCTGCACCCCTGGGCGGTCTACAGCATCGTGGCGCTGGCCATTGCCTTCTTTCAGTTCCGCAAGGGTGGCTCTGCGCTGGTGAGCACGGCGATCGAGTCGCTGCCTTGGGCGTCACTGAACAAGCTCGGGCCGGTGGTCAACGTACTGGCCGTGATCGCCACCGCCTTCGGCGTGGCCGCTTCGCTGGGCATGGGCGCGCTGCAGATCAACAGCGGCCTGAATTCGATGATGGGCCTGCCGGTAGGCAACACCTCGCAGGTGGGCATCATCCTGGTCACCACCGTGCTGTTCCTCGCCTCGGCCGTCACGGGCGTGACCAAGGGCATCAAGTGGCTCTCCAACATCAATCTCACGCTCGCCGCACTGCTCACGCTGGCCGTGTTCGTGATGGGTCCGACGGTGGCCATCATCGACACCTTCACCAGCACCCTGGGCAGCTACTTGAGCGAGTTTGTGCGCATGAGCTTGCGCATGACGCCGTTCCGGGAGAGCAGCTGGGTCAGCGGCTGGACCGTTTTTTACTGGGCCTGGTGGGTCAGCTGGTCGCCCTTCGTGGGCCTGTTTATCGCACGCGTCTCGCGCGGTCGCACCATTCGCGAATTCATCCTGGGCACGGTGCTGGCGCCTACTTTGGCGGCCTTCGTGTGGTTCTCGGTGTTTGGCGGGACCGCCCTCAACATGGAAATCATGCAAGGCTTGCCCATGGCCGAGGCGGTCACTGCCGATGTCGCCACCGCGATGTTCGTCATGTTCGATGCTCTGCCCATGAGTGGGCTGCTCTCCGGGCTGGCCACCGTGCTGGTGTTGCTGTTCTTCGTGACCTCGGGCGATTCCGCCACCCTGGTGCTGGGCATGATGAGCACAGGCGGCCAAGACAACCCGAGCGCACGCGTAAAAGTCGTCTGGGGTCTGCTAGTTTCGGGCATCGCCATCAGCCTGTTGCTGGCCGGTGGGGTAAAGGCAGTGCAGACCGCCACCATCGTGTTTGCGTTGCCCTTCACGCTGGTGATCGTGCTCATGGCGGTGGCGCTGTGGCGCGGCGTGCGTGAAGACTGGGATGCCGAACAAAAGCGCGACAAGGTGCTGCGTCGGCGCATGCGAGAGATATTGAAATGATTCCCCCCGCCGCGCCTCGCGCATCCCTGCAGGTTGGCATCGGCCCATCCGTGTCAAGACTTCCCCTGATTCACCGAGATGATTGCCCGCTCTGCATATTTGGAAGTAAAAAA
>JAQGMN010000470.1 GCA_028292345.1 Polaromonas sp.
CTGCTCGGCGGGCTGTCTTACGCGACCACGCTGTTCCTGATGGCGGCGGGGCTGACACTGATTTTCGGCGTCACCCGGATCGTCAATTTCGCGCATGGCAGCTTTTTCATGCTGGGCGCGCTGTTCACCGCGCACTGGGTCACCGACTGGTTTCCGGCCTGGGGCGAAAGCGCGCCGCTTTACCTGCTTGCTATCTTTCTGGGAGCTGCCTGCGCAGCAGGGGCGGGCGCAATCGCCGAATTCTTCTTGTTAAGGCGAATGTCGGGCGCGCCCGAGCTGTACCAGCTGGTCGCCACCTTCGGGCTGAGCCTGGCGATGCACGACGCGATGCAGTGGGGCTTCGGGCCGGACGAGGTGTTTGCACCGCGTTTCCCGGGGCTCAAGGGCTCGGTGCAGATCGGCGACGAATTTTTTCCGGTCTACCAGCTGGCCATGATTGCGCTCGGCCCGCTGGTGTTGCTGGGCCTGCATCTGCTGCTGCGGCGTTCCTTGTTCGGCCAGCGCCTGCGCGCCGCCACGCAGGACCGTTCGATGCTGGCCGCGCTGGGCGTCAACCCCAAACCCTTGATGCTGGGCGCGGTGGTGCTGGGCTGCGCGCTGGCCGGGCTGGGCGGCGCACTGCAACTCCCGCGCGAACCGGCGCACCTGCAGATGGACATGAACGTGATCGTCGAGACCTTCGTGGTCGTCGTCACCGGCGGGCTGGGCAGCATTGGCGGCGCCTTTGTCGCCGCGCTGCTGATCGGCCTGGTGCATGCCTTCGGCACCGCCTGGTTCCCGCAGGCGACGCTGGTGGTGGTGTTCCTGACGATGGCGGTGGTGCTGGTGTTCCGGCCGCAGGGGCTGAGCGGAGGGCCGGCCGCGTCGCTGGAGCACGGCGGCAACAACCGGGAGGCGGCGCAGAAGTTCCGCGGCCTTCGGCTGGAGCGCGGCTGGAGCGCGATGGCCGCGCTGGCCTTTGCCTTGCTCGCCACGCTGGCCTGGTCCGGCGGGCCGTACTGGCAGGCGCTGGCCGCCGACGGCCTGATCCTGATGATTTTCGGCATCAGCCTGCAGTCCATGATGGCGCTGGGCGGGCTGGTCAGCTTTGGCCATGCGGCGTTCTTTGCGCTCGGCGCCTATGGCGCGGCGCTGTCGCACAGCCTGTGGGGCGCCACGCTGCCGGTCGCGCTTGCCGCGGGCTGCGGCGCGGCGCTGGCCGTCGCCAGCGTGTTCGGCGCGGCGGTGGTGCGCAGCAGCGGCGTCTACCTGGCGATGCTGTCGCTGGCGCTGGCGCAGGTGGTCTGGGCCGGCGCGACGCAGTGGGTGGGCCTGACGGGCGGCGACAACGGCCTGATCGGCCTTCGGCTGGTGAGCGACGACGGCCGGCCGCTGCTTTATGCGCTGCTGGCGGCGCTGGCGCTGGCGGCCGTGTTCGCGCTGCGCTACCTGGGCCGCTCGGTGATGGGCGCGGCGCTGCAGGCGGTGCGCGATGCGCCGCAGCGCGCCGCCGCGTCCGGGCTGTCGGTGGGCTGGCTCAAGTACCGGGTGTTTGTCGAAAGCGCGGTGCTCGCCAGCCTGGCGGGCGGGCTGTTCGCCGCGCACAAGGGCGCTGTTTTCCCTTCGCTGGCGGCCGTGTCCACCTCGGTCGATGCGCTGCTGGTGGTGCTGCTCGGCGGCGTGCACCAGCTCTGGGGCGCGGTGGTGGGCAGCGTGGTGCTGAGCTACCTGGGCGCCGAACTGGGCCGCGAGGTGACTTACTGGCGCGGCCTGCTGGGCCTGTTCATCATGCTGATCATGGTGGCCTCGCCGTCGGGGCTGCTCGGCCTGCTGCCCCGATTCGGCCACCGGCGCCAGCGCGCCACCGAAGGGGTGCGCTGATGTTGCAGGTGCAAGAACTGGTCAAGCATTTCGGCGGCATCCGTGCGGTTGACGGCGTGAGCTTCGAGGTCGCCGCCGGCGAATGCGTGGCGCTGATCGGGCCCAACGGCGCTGGCAAATCGACCTGCTTTGCCTGCATTGCCGGCCAGTACCCGCTGACCGGCGGCCGCATCCTGTGGAACGGCCAGGCGCTGGAAAAACTGGCGCCGGCCGCGCGCTTGCGGCACGGCGTGGCGCGCACCTTTCAGGTGGCGCAGGTCTTTGAAGCGCTCACCGTGCTACAAAATGTGCAGCTGGCCGTGCAGGCCAGCCGTGCGCAAAACGCCATTTCGGCCTTCAAGCCGCTGGACCGGCAGTCGGTCGGGGCGGCCAGGGCGCTGCTCGACCAGACCGGCCTGGGGGCATCGGACGGCGAGGACGTGGCCAACCTGGCCTACGGCGCCAAGAAGCGGCTTGAACTGGCCATTGCGCTGGCCGCCGCGCCCCGGCTGCTGCTGCTCGACGAACCGGCCGCCGGCCTGGCCGAAGCCGAGCGCGCCAGCCTGATGCAACTGGTGAAAACGCTGGCCGGGCAGGGCATGGCCGTGCTGTACACCGAGCACAACATGGACGCGGTGGCCGGCGTCGCCGACCGGGTGCTGGTGCTGATCGAGGGGCGGATCGCCGCGCAGGGCTCGTTCGACGCCATTTCCCGCGACGCCGAGGTGCGCCGGCTCTACCTGGGCGACGGCCTGGAGGCCGATGGCGACGGCGCGGATGCCAGGGGAGCGGCGCATGCTTGAAATCGACAGGCTCAACGCCTTTTATGGCCCGGCGCAGGCCCTGTTCGACGTGTCGCTCAGCGTGGCGGCCGGCGAGATGGTCGTGTTGCAGGGCCTGAACGGCGCCGGCAAATCGACGCTGCTCAAGTCGGTGATGGGCCTGGAGGTGCGCACCGAAGGCACGGTTCGGTGCCAGACACCGGACGGCCTGGCGGCGGTCGAGCGGTGGGAAACCCACCGGCGCGCGCAGGCCGGGATCGGTTATGTCGCCGAGGACCGCCGGCTGTTCACCGGACTGACGGTGCGCGAAAACCTGCATGTCGCCGCCGGCCGCAATGCCAGGCTCCATGAAGCCCGGGTGCTGGACCTGTTTCCGGTGCTGAAGACCCTGCTCGACCGGCCTGCCGCCCAGATGAGCGGCGGCCAGCAGCAGATGCTGGCGATTGCCCGCACCCTGATGACCGGCCCGAAAATCCTGCTGCTCGACGAGCCCTGCGAAGGCATCGCCCCGGTGCTGGTGGCGGCTGTCCGCGACGCGCTGCTGGCGCTCCGGGGCGAAGGCCTGGCGCTGCTGGTCGTCGAGCAAAATCGTTTGCTGGCCTCGCGCGCCGACCGCTTGCTGTGGCTGGTTGCGGGTAAAGTCAGGGGCTCGTGAAATGAGCCCGCTTTGGGGTTCATCCATTTTTCAACCATCGCTACAAAGGACTTTCCATGACGACGACCACCACCGCCTCGGGACTGCAGTACGAAGACACCGTGCTGGGCACCGGCGCCATTGCCAAGGCCGGCCAGTACGTCAAGGTGCATTACACCGGCTGGCTGTACAACGACGGCGTGCAGGGCAAGAAATTCGACTCCAGCAAGGACCGTGGCCAGCCCTTCCAGTTTTCACTCGGCGCCGGTGAAGTCATCAAGGGCTGGGACGAGGGCGTGCAGGGCATGTCGGTCGGCGGCACGCGCCGCCTGATCATTCCGGCAGAACTCGGCTACGGCGCGCGCGGCGCGGGCGGCGCGATTCCGCCCAATGCGACCCTGCTGTTCGAAGTGGACTTTCTCGGCACCTGATTGCCCCCGGCAACCACTGGCTAGAAGCGCAGGCCCGGCCACGGGCCTGCGCAACGCATTCCGCTCCACGGGGCCTTCAGGGTTCAACATGATCATCACCAGCCTGCTCGACACCGACCTGTACAAGTTCACCATGATGCAGGTGGTGCTGCACCAGTTTCCCGGTGCCGAGGTGGAATACAAGTTCAAGTGCCGCAACGCCGGCGCGCCCGGCATCGGCGACCTGTCGTTCTATGTGCACGAGATACGCGAGGAGATCCGCGGGCTGTGCAGCCTGAAGTTCCAGGATGCCGAGCTAAGCTACCTCAAGGCCATGCGCTTCATCAAGAGCGATTTTGTCGATTTCCTGGGCATTTTCCAGCTCAATGAAAAGTATGTCAGCGTCAAGGCGCTGCCGTCGGGCGAGATCGAAGTGCTGATCAAGGGGCCGTGGCTGCACACCATCCTGTTCGAGATTCCGGTGCTCGCCATCATCAACGAGGTCTATTTCCGCAACACGCAAAAGCAGCCCGACCTCAGCGAAGGCCGCAAGCGCCTGGAAACCAAGATCGGGCAGCTGCAGGTCAGGAGCCTGGCCGAACTCAAGATTGCCGACTACGGCACCCGCCGGCGCTTCAGCAAGGCCTGGCATGAGGAAGTGCTGCGCACCCTGGTCACCCGGCTGGGCACCGGCGCCGAAGGGCAGCTGGCCGGCACCAGCAATGTGCTGTTCGCCATGAAGCTCGGCCTGATCCCGCTGGGCACCATGGCCCATGAATACCTTCAGGCCTGCCAGGCGCTAGGGCCGCGCCTGCGCGACAGCCAGGTGTTCGGCTTTGAAATGTGGGCCAAGGAATACCGGGGCGACCTGGGCATTGCGCTGTCGGACGTGTACGGCATGAGCGCCTTCCTGCGCGACTTCGACCTGTACTTCTGCAAGCTGTTCGACGGCGCGCGCCATGACAGCGGCGACCCGTTCCTCTGGGGCGAGCGCATGATCGGCCATTACGTCGAAAACCGTGTCGATCCCAAGACCAAGACGCTGATCTTCAGCGACGCATTGACGGTGCCCCGGACCATCGAGCTGTACCGGCAGTTCCGGGGCCGCTGCCAGCTGGCCTTCGGCATCGGCACCAACCTGACCAACGACCTGGGCTACGAGCCGCTGCAGATCGTCATCAAGATGGTGCGCTGCAACGGCCAGCCGGTGGCCAAGCTGTCCGACACGCCGTCCAAGAACATGTGCGACGATGAAAAATACCTGGCCTACCTGCGCCAGGTGTTTGATGTCGCCTTGCTGCGCTGACCACGGCGGACCGCATGACCCGGCCACGGGTATTCGACCTTCCAACCGGACCTGTCCATGAAAATTTTTCGCTGCACGGCCGCCATCGCGCTGCTTGGCCTGTTGCCCGGCCTGTCGTTCGCGGCAGCCCTGGATGGCAGCACGCTGCCGGTGCTGTACGGCGTGCCATTTGCCGGCCTGCTGCTGTCGATTGCGCTGCTGCCGCTGCTGACGCCGTTTTTCTGGCACCACCATTTTGGCAAGGTGTCGGCCGCCTGGTCGCTGGCCTTCCTGCTGCCTTTCGCCGCGATGTACGGGCCGGGCCTGGCGGCGTTCAGCTTCATGCATGCGCTGCTGGAGGAGTACATTCCCTTCATTTTGCTGCTCACCGCGCTGTTCACTGTCGCCGGCGGCATCCACATCCGGGGCAACCTGCACGGCAGCCCGGGGCTGAACACCGCCATCCTGGCCATTGGGGCGGTGCTGGCCAGCGTCATGGGCACCACCGGCGCGTCGATGCTGCTGATCCGTCCGCTGATCCGGGCCAACGACAACCGCACGCAAAAGGCGCATGTGGTGGTGTTCTTCATCTTCATCGTCTCCAATGCCGGCGGCTCGCTGACGCCGCTGGGCGACCCGCCGCTGTTCCTCGGTTTCCTTAAAGGAGTGGATTTTTTCTGGACCGTGCGCCACATCTTTCCCGAAACGCTGTTCCTGGTCGGCTCGCTGCTGGCGATCTTCTTCGCGCTCGATTCGTGGTTTTACCGCCGCCGCGGCGACCGCTGGCCGCTGGACCCGACGCCCGACACCGGGCGCATCGGCTTCGATGGCGGCGCCAACTTCTGGCTGCTCGGCGCGATAGCAGGGCTGGTGCTGATGAGCGGCATCTGGAAGTCGCCCGTGGCGTTCGACATCGCCGGCACCCGCGTCGGCCTGCCGGGCCTGGTGCGCGATGCGGGTCTGGTCGCCATCACCTTGCTCTCGCTGCGCATCACCTCCGAAAAAGTGCATGCCGACAACCAGTTTTCCTGGGGGCCGATGGTTGAAGTCGCCAAGCTGTTCGCCGGCATTTTCCTCACCATCATTCCGGTGATCGCCATGCTCAAGGCCGGCGCCGGCGGCCCTTTCGGCGCGGTGGTGTCGGGCGTGACCCGCCCCGACGGCTCGCCCGACCCGGCGATGTACTTCTGGGCCACCGGCGTGCTCAGCTCCTTCCTGGACAATGCGCCGACCTACCTGGTCTTCTTCAACACCGCTGGCGGCAACCCGCAGGCGCTGATGACCACCTTCGCCAGCACGCTGGCGGCCATCTCGGCCGGCGCGGTATTCATGGGCGCCAACACCTACATCGGCAACGCGCCCAACCTGATGGTCAAGGCCATTGCCGAAGACCGCGGCGTGAAAATGCCGAGTTTCTTCGGCTACATGCTGTGGTCGGGCGGTGTGTTGATTCCACTGTTCATCCTCATGACCTTCATCTGGTTCACCTAAAGAAAGCTAACATTTCCCATGAGCAAACCCAAGATACTGATTGCCCGCGCCGTTTTTCCCGAAGTCATCGCCCGGCTGGAGCAGCATTTCGACGTCGAGTCCAACCAGCCGGATGAAACCTGGCCAAAGGCCGAATGGATCAAGCGGCTGCAGGGCAAGGCCGGCGCCTTCACCACCGGCGGCGACCGCATCGACGCCGACGTGCTGGCGGCCTGCCCGGACCTGAAAATCTGCGCCAACATGGCCGTCGGCTACAACAATTTCGACATCGACGCGATGACCGCCGCCGGGGTGCTGGCCACCAACGCGCCCGATGTGCTGACCGAAACCACCGCCGACTTCGGCTTTGCCCTGGTGATGGCAACGGCGCGCCGCATCACCGAAAGCGAGCACTACCTGCGCGCCGGCCAATGGACGAAATGGAGCTACGACATGTTCGCCGGCGCCGACATCCACGGCTCGACGCTGGGCATCCTGGGCATGGGCCGCATCGGGCAGGGGATTGCCAGGCGCGGCGCGCTCGGCTTTGGCATGAAGGTGATCTACCACAACCGCTCGCGGCTCGACCCGGCGCTGGAAGCCGGGTGCAAGGCGACCTATGTCGGCAAGGAAGAACTGCTCAGGACCGCCGACCACCTGGTGCTGGTGCTGCCGTATTCGGCGGCATCGCACCACACCATCGGCGCCGCCGAACTCGCGCTGATGAAGCCTACCGCGACGCTGGTCAACATCGCGCGCGGCGGCATCGTCGATGATGCGGCGCTGGCAGCCGCCCTGCGCAACCGGACGATTGCGGCGGCGGGCCTCGATGTGTTCGAGGGCGAGCCGTCGGTTCATCCGGATTTGCTGGCGGTGCCCAACGTGGTGCTGACGCCGCACATCGCCAGCGCCACCCTTCCAACGCGCCTGGCCATGGCCAGCCTGGCGGCCGACAACCTGATTGCCTTTTTTACAGGAAAAAGGCCTCCCACGCCCTTGAATCCTGCGGTGCTAGCTATCAAATAAGGAGTGACGCATTCCATGGAGTTCTGGCTGACGGCGGCCTTGCTGCTGGCCAATTTATTGCTGCTGGTCTGGCTGCTGGTGCGCAAGCCTGCGCCGCCTTCCGCCGAGGCCCATGCCGAACTGCTCAACGGGTTTGCCGATATCAACGACCGGCTGGAGCGCGAACTGCGCCGCGAGATCGGCGACAGCGCGCGCGGCAGCCGGCAGGAGCTGGCTTCGACGCTGGCGACCTTTCAGCAAACGCTGGTGCAGCAAAGCGCCGAGGCCACGCGCACCCAGAACACGCAGATCGACGCATTTTCGCGCCAGCTCAGCATGCTCCAGCAAAGCCTGTCCGACACGCTGACGACCCAGCTGCAGTCGGTCAGCGAATCGAACGCCCGGCGCATGGGCGAGGTGCGCGCAACGCTGGAACACCAGCTGGCACAGCTGCAGCAGACCAATTCGGCCAAGCTCGACGAGATGCGCCGCACCGTCGATGAAAAATTGCAGAACACGCTCGAAGCGCGGCTCGGCCAGAGCTTCAAGCAGGTCGCCGACCGGTTAGAGCAGGTGCACAAGGGCCTGGGCGAAATGCAGACGCTGGCGCAGGGCGTGGGCGACCTCAAGCATTTGCTGACGAATGTGAAGACGCGCGGTATTTTTGGCGAGGCCCAGCTGGCTGCCCTGCTGGAGCAGGTGTTCACCGTGGACCAGTATGCCGCCCAGGTCGTGACCCGGCGCGGCGGCAAGAACCCGGTCGATTTCGCCATCAAGCTGCCCGGACGGTCCGATTCGGGCGAGCCACTGTGGCTGCCCATCGACGCGAAGTTTCCAAATGAAGACTACGAGCGCCTGCTGGACGCGCAGCAGCGCGCCGACGGACCGGCCGCCGAGGTCGCGGGCAAGGCGCTGGAACTGCGCATCCGCCTTGAAGCGAAATCGATCTGCGAAAAATACATCGAGCCGCCGTACACCACCGATTTCGCCATCCTGTTTTTGCCGACCGAGGGGCTGTATGCCGAGGTGCTGCGCCGTCCGGGCCTGATCGAATGCCTGCAGCGCGACCACCGCATCACGCTGGCCGGCCCGACTACGCTGCTGGCCATGCTCAATTCGCTGCAGATGGGTTTCAGGACGCTGGCGCTGGAAAAACGCTCCAGCGAGGTCTGGCAGGTGCTGGGCGCGGTCAAGACCGAGTTCGGCAAGTTCGGCGATGTGCTGGCCAAGGTCAAGTCGCAGACCGAAACCGTGCTCAACACGCTCACCAGCGCCGAGCAGCGCAGCCGCGTGATGGGCAAGGCGCTGCGCAATGTCGAGGCATTGCCCGACGCCGACGCGGTGCGCCTGATCCCGCTGGACAGGGAACTGGAGCCGGATTGAGCTTGCCTGCATTGCCTGCATGACGCCCGAACTGGCCCGGCTGATCCTGGCGCAGGTCTGCCTGCATGCCTGCATGGCCGGCACCCGCATGTCGGCGCCCCTGCTGGCGCTGCGCGAGGGCTACAGCCCGGCGGCCGTCGGCGTGCTGCTGGCGCTGTTTGCCCTGACGCAGGTGTTTCTGGCGCTGCCGGCGGGCCGCTTTGCCGACCGGCATGGCCTGCGGCGCCCGGTCAGCTACGGCGTGCTGGCCGCCATGG
>JAQGMN010000484.1 GCA_028292345.1 Polaromonas sp.
GCATGGCCCGCTCGTCGCTCGACCTGGAGGCCACCTTGCTGTGCGTCAGCCCCGAACCCATTTTCTACGGCAGCTACACCGCCGCCACCATCCAGAAAATCGAGGACGAGCAAGTCATTCAGCAAAACGCCATTCTGGACAAGGCCATGGAGCAGGCCCGGGCCGCTGGGCTCAAGGTGGCCGAGCCCGCCCGGGCCTATGGCGTCGTTGCCAATGAGGTCGTGCGGGCCGCCAAGGACCGGCAGGTGGACCAGATCGCGATGGGCACGCGCGGCATGGGGGCCATGGGCAACATGCTGCTGGGTTCGGTGGCCCAGCGGGTGCTGCACCAGTCGCCCGTGCCGGTGCTGCTGGTCAAGTAGTGCGCCGCGCATGGCGTTTGTGGCCGGGCCGGGCCCCTGAACGGCCGGAGTCGCTGAAAATACGCGGATGAAACCTGCAGCGACCCCACCTTCTTCCTTGCCCCGCCTGTGGGCCGACCTGAAAACGACCGACTTCGCGCAACTCGACCTGGACCGCTGCATCGCGGTGCTGCCGGTGGCCGCCGTCGAGCAGCACGGCCCGCACCTGCCGCTCAGTGTCGATGCCACGCTGGTCGAGGGCGTGATCGCCAGCGCGCTGCCGCACCTGCCCGCCAGCCTGCCGGTGCTGTTTTTGCCCACGCAATCGATCGGCTTCAGCCCCGAGCACACGCGCTTTGCGGGCACGCTCACGCTCAAGGCCGACACCCTTTTGCGGCTCTGGACCGAGCTGGCCGAGTCGGTGGCGGCCACCGGCGTGAAAAAGCTGGTGCTGCTCAACTCGCACGGCGGGCAGGTCGGTTTGCTCGATGTGGTGGCGCGCGACCTGCGCGCCCGCCTGGGCATGCTGGTGTACAGCGTCAATTCGTTCAACCTGCCGCTCAAGGACGAGCGGGGCGGTTCGGTGAGCGATCGGTTCAGCGCCCACGAGCACCGCTTCGGCATCCATGCCGGCGAGATCGAGACCTCGATGATGCTGGCGCTCAGGCCGGGCCAGGTGGACATGGCCAGGGCGCAGGATTTCCATTCGACCTCGCAGGACCGGGCGGAGAAGTTCAGCATCCTGGGCGACGGCCGCAGCGCCAAGCTGGGCTGGCAGATGCAGGACTACAACCCGCACGGCGCGGTCGGCAATGCGGCAGCGGCCACGGCCGAAAAAGGCCATGCCCTGCTGTCCGCGATGGGCCGCAGCCTGGCGCAGCTGCTGGCGCAAATCGACCAGCTGCCGCCCGATACGCTGCAGGACGCCACGGCATTTTGAACATGGCCTCAAAAACCAAACCCCCAAGCCAGGGGTAAGCAGCTTGGGGGTTTGTACCGCAGGTCCGGCGGGTAGGCCGGGCCGTGGTGTGCAACAAGTATCCGCCACAGGCCGCCGAAGGATTTGCCTGGTTTGCTGCAGTATTTTAAAAATACGGGTGAATATTCTGTTTTTGCGGGAAATTCAGATAAATTACCTGAATGGATACTTTGGACCGAAAAATTCTCCAGGTCTTGCAAGCCGACTCGCGCACCAGCCTGCAGGACATCGGCCAGGCGGTGGGGCTCAGCCCCTCGCCGTGCTGGGGCCGCATCAAGAAAATGGAGGAAGCCGGCGTCATCGAGGGCTACACCGTGCGGCTCAATGCGCAGGCGCTCGGGCTGGGCGACACGGTCTTGGTGCAGGTCACGCTCGACAGCCATTCCGACAACACGCTGGAAAAGTTCGGCGAAACGCTGGCGGCGATTCCCGAGGTGATCGAGGCCTGGCTGGTCTCGGGCGAATACGACTACCTGCTGCGCATCGCGGTCAAGGACACCAAGGACTACGAGCGGCTGCTGCGCGAGCGGCTCTACAAGATCAAGGGCATACGCCACAGCAAGTCCAGCTTCGTGCTGCGGACGCTGAAAAAAGCCGACCTGCCTTTGCTGCCGGGCTGAGCGCGTCAACCCGTGTGAGGGCGAATGGCTGACAAACGACTGCGCGGCGGGCCGATAGGCACTGGCGCCGTCGGCAGACACAGTAGCGGTTTCGGTCTTGCCGCGGTATGCAGCCCACTTTCATGGGTCTTTCAAGGAGTTTTCATGCCATCAGGCGCTTTTGTTACCGGCCGCTGGCGCAGCGGCACCCTGTGCCTGGCGCTGCTGGGCAGCCTGGCCGCCTGCGGCGACACCGCCACGCTGGCGCCGACGGCCGGCATGGGCGCCAACCCGACCCTGCCTGCGCCCAAAAGCAGCCTGATTCCGACCGTGAAGATTGCCCCCGCGCAGGGCTGGCCCGACGGCACGATGCCCACGGCCATGGCCGGGCTGGCCGTGACGGCGCTGGCCAGGGACCTGGACCATCCGCGCTGGGTGCATGTGCTGCCCAACGGCGACGTGCTGGTGGCCGAAAGCAACAAGCCACCGAAAGCGGAAAAAGGCTTCAGCGTGAAAGGCTGGGTCATGGGCCTGGTGATGAAAAAAGCTGGCGCCGGCGTGCCCAGCGCCAACCGCATCACGCTGCTGCGCGATGCCGACGGCGACGGCATGGCCGAAACCCGCTCGGTGTTCCTCGAAGGCCTGCATTCGCCTTTCGGCATGGCGCTGGTCGGCGCCAATCTGTATGTGGCCAATGCCGACGCCATCGTGCGGTTCCCGTATGAAGCCGGCCAGATCCGGATCACCGCGCCGGCCGCGCCGGTCACGGACCTGCCCGGCGGGCCGATCAACCACCACTGGACCAAGAACATCATTGCCAGCCCCGACGGGAGCAAGCTCTACGCCACGGTCGGCTCCAACAGCAATGTCGGCGAAAACGGCATCGAGGCCGAGGCCGGGCGCGCCGCGATCTGGGAGGTCAACCTCCAGACCGGCGCAAAGCGCCTGTTTGCCACCGGCCTGCGCAACCCCAACGGCATGGGCTGGGCGCCGGGAACGGGCGCCTTGTGGACGGTGGTGAACGAGCGCGACGAGATCGGCAGCGACCTGGTGCCCGACTACCTGACGTCGGTGAAGGACGGCGCCTTCTACGGCTGGCCGTACAGCTACTTCGGCCAGAACGTCGATGCGCGCGTCCAGCCGCCCCGGCCCGAGCTGGTCGCCAGGGCCACGGTGCCCGACTATGCGCTGGGCTCGCATGTGGCGCCGCTGGGCCTGGCTTTCTCCGAAGGCCATGCCCTGGCCCCGGCGCTGGCCAGCGGCGCCTTCGTCGGCCTGCATGGCTCCTGGAACCGCAAGCCGCTGAGCGGCTACAAGGTGGTGTTCGTTCCGTTCGCCCAGGGCCAGCCGTCCGGCCTGCCGGTCGATGTGCTGACCGGCTTTTTGAGCCCCGATGAAAAAGCGCATGGCCGCCCGGTCGGCGTGACCATCGACAGGCGCGGCGCGCTGCTGGTGGCGGACGATGTCGGCAACACGATCTGGCGTGTCAGCGCTGCGGCGGCGCGGTGACGGCGACAAACGCCTTTCTTGCTGAAAATCAGGGCAAAAACAGGTGCTTTCGCAGGCTGGGTAAGCGCCTGCAGCTATTTAATTTATAGCAAGATCGACTTCTGGCGGCTGAACGGGAGGGCCCGAGCGGGTCCGCAAACCAGCAGACAGCCGGATCAGGCGTAGGTCACCCAGCCGGCATATTCGGGCGGATCCAGATGCGGCAGCGTGTTGAAGGTCTGCAACCGGTGGCGCCTGGGGCTGAAGGCAAATTCGGTGACCGAGCAGTTGCGGATGCCCAGGTTCAATTCGATCATGGCCTCCGGGGGGGTGCCCAGCACATGGCCCACCGCCGTCGCAATCGGCCCGCCGCTGGACACCAGCAGCACATCGCCCCGGTAGTGCGTGCGGATGTGTTCCAGCGCCCCCGTGATGCCGGCGACAAAGCCGTTGTAGTCCGGCATGCCCCGGGGGCTGACCACGCCGGCCATCCATTGCGCCAGGCCGTCCTTGAGCAGCCGGAAGTGGTGCCGGTACAGCTCGGGCGTGTCGGGCCGGGCCAGCGGATGGGGATGGACGGCGCCAATGAGGGCGGCGCTGTCGTACTCATTCAGGCCGGGCCAGAGCATGTGCCGCAGGGCGACAG
This sequence comes from Polaromonas sp., assembly GCA_028292345.1. GTDB lineage: Bacteria > Pseudomonadota > Gammaproteobacteria > Burkholderiales > Burkholderiaceae_C > Polaromonas. The sequence continues at coordinate 4,054 of JAQGMN010000484.1, forward strand.
GCGCGATGCCCGCCGCAGGCATGCCGCCCGGCGGCGAGTCGGGCGCGCTGCTGCTGGCAAACGCCACGCCCAGGCCTTCGCAGATGCCGGCAAAGGTCTGGACCTGGCGGTTCAGCGTGCCGGTCAGCGCGGCGTCGAGACGCAATCCCTTGCTCCTGAAATATTCGCCCAGCCGCACGCTCTGCCGGTGGCCGAGCGGGCTCAGCACGTCATAGTCATCGGCGCCAAACGAAGCCTGGCCGTGGCGTACCAAATAAAGTGTTCCCATGAAAGGAATTCTGACCAGGTGGCCGGGGCGGCCTTGTCACCCGGGGGACGCGCGGCACTCAGGCCTCGCAGCGGGGCATCTTGGCGGCCATCGACTTGCAGTAGGCGACCAGGTTGTCGAGTTCGGTGGCCTTGTGGAAGACGGCATCGACGCCGAGCCGCTCACAGTGGTGCAGCAGCTGGTCGTTGCGCGCATGGTTGGTCATCACGAGAATGCTCTGCTCGGGACGCCGGTTCCGGCAATGCCCGATCACGCCGACACCGGTTCCTTCGCCCAGAAAAAGATCGACCAGGGCAACGTCCCACTGGTCGGGATGCCGGTCCAGCCAGCCGACCGCCTGGGGTTCGGTGGACGCCACGCCGACAACGACGGCTTTTGCTTCGGCCGTCAGGATTTGCGTCAGGTAAGTGCACTGGGCGGCACTGTCTTCAACCAGAAACACACGTAAAGCCATTGTTTTCCTTTGATCGAAAAGCAGAAAAATGCCTTTCTGGAAGGAGGGTTGTTCGCCTGTCAATAAGGCGTGGAAAAGCCACTTTATTACACAAGTTCCGGACTGGATCCGAAATTTACGATATGTCGATGCTTCTTGGCAATGACTCTACTTTAATTTATCAAATTTATCAATTTGAAAATAAAATTTATCAGTCGAGAAGGGTATCAAAGAGCCAGCCGCACCGTTTGCCCTGCGGCCAATCCAGCGAGCCGCGCCAAGACCGGCTGGAAATTACGCCTCTTCAGGAGGCCGCTTGAAGGTCAGCCGCGCACCGCTGTCGCTGCGGGCAAGCCCGACGGCTTCGGCCGCCGCCAGCAGTTCCAGGTCCCGCCAGTTCAAAAGCCGGTGGCCGCTCGCATGGATGGCGCTGGTGTGCGGCGGTTCATGGGGTTGCAGATCGATCGACAGCTCGATGCCGTCGGGCAGCATCCGGGCCTGCAGCGTGAGCGTGGCCGGCGCCGTGGACGCGTCGCTCAGGCAAAACAGCGCTGCGCTGACGACGCTGCGAAGTGCCCGGCTGGAGAATTCCGCAGGAACCAGCGACACCTTATTGACGATGGAGAAACCCTTGAGCTTGAACTCGTTGAGCAGCAGCCTGGCGCATTCCCCCACGCCAGCGTCAAAACGCTGGGTGACCGCCGGTTTCGGACGAACCCACGTCAGCAGGTCGATGACGGACTTGATGGCCGTTTCTGAAACACTGCCCAGCAGGGCGCAGTCCTGGCGCATGCTGTCCAGGTCGGGGCTGGCCGACTGAAGTCGACGGTCCATCATGACGGTGATCATGTCCATCGACTGGAAATTGCCCATGATCTGGTGCTGAAGCACCGGTATCAGGCGCTGCAGCAAGGCATAACGCGCGCCTTCTCCAAGCAGCGACAACTCGGCGACCGGCGCATTTTCGGGCAGAGGAGGGCTGATCAAATTTTGCGGGGTCATCCTGGAAATCCATCGTTGTCCGGGGAAGGTATCGTTGCAAGGTCCTGCCCGAGATTGTGAGAAAGGCGCGATTGCACGCATGTCGCTTCACGGGATTCTAGGCTGGCAGCGCGGCCGCTTGGCCTTTGCCCTGAAGGGCATGGGAAATTCGCATGCCGTTTCTGCATTCTGGTTAACCCGCAGCAGGTGCCGGCCGGTCATGCAAGCCGCGGGCCGGATCAATTCCCCTCCAGCACACCGGCCAGCGTGCTGCTGTCCACATTGCCGCCGCACAGCCTGGGCAGGAAGGCGGGCATCTAGATTCCGCTGGATTCAAGCGTCACCAGGCCGCGCGGCGTCTGCAGCGTGGCGACCAGATTGGGCGGGCCGGCCATGGCTTGCACGCCGGCCAGCCCGATGGCGTCGTAGGCGGCCTGCAGCGCCCCGTGCCGTGGATGGCGGGCCTGCAGCGATTGCAGCGCCAGGCCCGAGGGCGGCATGCCGGCGGTCGGGTGCGCCGCGCCCCATTCGATCAGCGTGGGCAGCAGGCCGTAGAACAGCCGCTGGCCGTCCTGGCGCACGGTGATGCTCCAGTGCAGCAGGCCGTGCGGCGTGCGGCGCCAGGCCTGCAGCACCTCGCCCCGGTCCAGCCCCAGGCCGGCCAGCGCGGC
>JAQGMN010000018.1 GCA_028292345.1 Polaromonas sp.
CCGCTGATCGTGCCCGTCGAAAAACCAGTGACCGAGGCCGCAGCCATCGAAGCGCCACCCCAGCCTTATATGGCGCCCGAGCGTCCCCGCAGACAAGACCGCAACTAGGAATCGCAAGCGCCTTGCCCGGCAACATGAGGCGGCCGGGCGCTGGGTGGCGCACTGCGCAGGAGAGTGCCGCCCAGTGCACTGCATCTTGCAAAGGCGCGCCCCGTCGCAGCGCGTGCCGGCAGGAAGGAACTTTTCGTGTTCTGCCGGCCGCCGGTTGCGCCGTCCAGGTCATGCAAGTCTGTTTGCATGCACCTGCGATTCTTGCGACCGGCATGGCTACAATGGCCTAACCCACAGCTGCAAGATTCGTGCCTTATGAACCGCTCCTTTTGTTCCTTCCTCCTGATGGCCTTCCTTGCCGCAGGCACGGTGCTGCCCGCCGCAGCCGAGAAGGCCGACCGCGACAAGCCGATGAATGTCGAGGCCGACTCCCTGCGCTATGACGACCTCAGGCAGACCAGCGTCTTCACCGGCAATGTCGTCATTACCAAGGGAACGACCATCATCCGCGGGGGGCAGGTCGATGTGAGCCAGGACCCGGAAGGCTACCAGCTGGCTGTGGCCACGGCAGCGCCGGGCAAGCTGGCTTACTACCGCAAGAAGCGCGACGGCGTCGATGAATACATCGAAGGCGAAGGCGAGCGCATCGAGTACGACAGCCGCGCCGACCTGGTCAAGTTCATCAAGCGCGCCGTGGTGCGCCGCTACAAGGGCGCGACGCTGAGCGACGAAACGACCGGCGCGCTGATCGTGTACGACAACAACACCGACGTGTTCACCGTCGACGCCGGCGCGAAAAACGCCAGCGCGGCCAATCCCGGCGGACGGGTGAGGGCCATGCTGTCGCCGCGCGGCCAGGCGCCTGGCGCCACGCCAGCCCCGCCGGCCGCCGGACCGGCGCCGGTTTTGCGCCCCAGCACCACGCTGGGCACCGGCACCCCCCCGAAAGCACCCTGACCCCATGAACGGAGCGATTGAAACGGCACTGCCGCAGGAGGGCGCAGCCCGCCTTGACACGCCCAGCAGCCTGGTTGCGCAGGGGCTGCGAAAGTCCTATGGCAGCCGTCTGGTGGTGCAGGACGTGTCGCTGTCGGTGCAAAAAGGCGAGGTGGTCGGCCTGCTCGGCCCGAATGGCGCGGGCAAGACCACGTCGTTCTACATGATCGTCGGCCTGGTGCGCGCCGATGCCGGCACCATTTCCATCGACGGCCAGCCGGTCGAGCACATGCCGATCCACAAGCGCGCCCGCCTGGGCCTGAGCTACCTGCCGCAGGAAGCGTCGATTTTCCGCAAGCTCAGCGTGCAGGAAAATGTCCGCGCCGTGCTGGAGCTGCAGCGCGATGCGGCCGGCAAGCCGCTGGGCCGCGCCGAGCTGGAGTCGCGGCTCGATGCGCTGCTCAAGGACCTGCGCGTGGGCCACCTGCGCGACTCGCCCGCCCTGTCGCTGTCGGGCGGCGAGCGCCGCCGCGTCGAGATTGCCCGGGCGCTTGCCACCCAGCCGCGCTTCATCCTGCTCGACGAGCCGTTTGCCGGCATCGACCCGATCGCCGTGATCGAGATCCAGCGCATCATCGGCTTCCTCAAGTCGCGCGGCATCGGCGTGCTGATCACCGACCACAACGTGCGCGAGACGCTCGGCATTTGCGACCATGCCTACATCATCAGCGACGGCCATGTGCTGGCCAACGGCACGCCGGCCGAGATCGTGGACAACACCGAGGTGCGCCGCGTGTATTTGGGCGAACACTTCAAGATGTGATGCGCCAGTCATGAAACAAGGTCTGTCGCTCCGCGTCTCGCAGCACCTGGCGCTCACGCCGCAACTGCAGCAGTCGATCCGGCTGCTGCAGCTCTCGACGCTGGAGCTGAGCCAGGAAGTCGAGCAGATGCTGGACGAGAATCCGTTCCTCGAACTGGCCGACGACAGCGCGCCGCGCGAGGAATTTGGCCTGGACCAGACCGACACGCCGGTCAGCCAGGACAGCCGCGAGTTCGAGTCTGCTACGGATTCAATAGCTGCAAATGTAGACACAGCAAGCGCCAGCACATCAAAAGAGTCTGAAACCACGGCGGAGGCCGGTACCGAGGCGGCGCTGGAGGAAAGCTGGGAAGGCGATGGCTCGGTCGAGTCGTCGCCCGACGACAGCGAATGGGGCGGCGACGCGCCGGCGCGCAAGAACAACCTGGACGACAGCGACGCCGAAGCCTCGGACCTGACCGGCGCGCACGAGTCGCTGCAGGACCACCTGCACCGGCAGGCGCTCGGCCTGCGCCTGTCCGAACTGGACCGCGCCGCCCTGCACTTTCTGATCGAGTCGCTCAATGACGACGGCTACCTGGAAGACAGCCTGGCATCGCTCGCGGCCGGCCTGGCCAGCGGCAACCCGGAGCAGGCTGAAGAATTGCAGGAGCAGTTCGCCATCGCCTTGCAACTGCTCCAGCACATGGAGCCGGCCGGCGTCGGCGCGCGCACGCTGGCCGAATGCCTGCGGCTGCAGCTGCTCGACTGCAAGAACAGCACCGAGTCGCGCGCCGCCATGGCGATCTGCCAGCAGCCGATGGAGTTGCTGGCCAAGCGCGACGTCAAGCGCCTGTCGCACCTGTGCAAGTTTCCCGAAGACGCCATCAAGGGCGCAATGGGCCTGATCGCCCGGCTCGACCCCAAGCCCGGCCGGCGCTTTGCCCATGTCGAGCGCAACCTGATCGTTCCCGACGTGATCGTCGTCAAGGCCGGCCGGGGCTTCAAGGTCACGCTCAACAGCGACGTCATGCCCCGGCTGCGGGTCCACGACATCTATGCCAGCGCCCTGCGCCAGCACAGCGGCCGGGGCGGCGGACAGGCGCTGCAGCAGCGGCTGCAGGAAGCGCGCTGGTTCATCAAGAACATCCAGCAGCGTTTCGACACCATCCTGCGCGTGAGCAACGCCATCGTCGAGCGGCAGAAAAACTTCTTCACCCACGGCGAGCTCGCCATGCGGCCGCTGGTGCTGCGCGAGATCGCCGACGAGCTGGGCCTGCACGAATCGACCATTTCGCGCGTGACCACCGCCAAGTACATGGGCACGCCCTTCGGCACCTTCGAGCTGAAGTATTTCTTTGGCTCCGGGCTGGGCACCGAAAGCGGCGGCAATGCGTCGAGCACCGCCGTGCGCGCGCTCATCAAGCAGTTCGTCGCGTCCGAAAGCGCGAAAAAGCCGCTCAGCGACAGCCAGATTTCCGACATGCTCAAGGAGCAGGGCATCGAATGCGCCCGCCGCACGGTGGCCAAGTACCGCGAAGCCTTGCGCATCGCGCCGACCAATCTGCGCAAAATGTTGTGAACCCCCACGGTCGCCCACTGCGTGTGGCTCCCTGCCCCCCGAGGGGGCCGCTGCGCCTGCGGTCTGGCAAAGCCAGTCCCGCGGCCCCTGCTGGTGGGGATGCGCAGGCCGCCGGCTCGCTTGCCTGTCTTGCTCCCTCTCCCTTTGGGAGAGGGTTGGGGTGAGGGCCAGCGGTCGCCGTTTGATCCGCCATGCACGCACAGCGCCCGCAGCCCAAACCTAACCCTGAAAAAAACACCATGAACCAACTCCAACTCTTCCTCCCCTGCGCCGCCGGCGTCGAGAACCAGCTGGCCGCCGAAGTCCGGCGCATCACCGGCATCGAGGGCAAGGCCTGGCGCGCCGGCGTGCAGCTGCAGGGCTCGTGGCGCGAGGCGCTGCAGCTCAACCTGCACAGCCGCCTGGCCCAGCGCGTG
>JAQGMN010000039.1 GCA_028292345.1 Polaromonas sp.
GTCCAGCGTGCTGCCGTGCGCGCCGCGCAAGGCGGTGTACGCGGGCTCCAGGTCCATCAGGTCGTAGAAACGCTCGACCAGCGCCTTGACGCGCTCCTCGCCGCCGATCCAGGCAAAAGGGGATTCAGGGGACGGCGTTTCAGCGAGTGGGTCTTCAATGTGCATGCCGCTGATTTTATAAACCCGCCGGACGCCTTTGCCACGCAGGCTTTTTTTACTGCGCCTTGCGCAGCGTTTCCACCACCGGGGTTTTCAGCACCGCGCGCAGGCCCCACCAGCCGGCGGCCAGCGCCAGGGCCGCACCGGCCAGGCTGCCCAGCAGCGGCACGGTCCACGAACCGGTCCAGCTGAAGTCGAACACATAGCGCGCCAGGCCCCAGCCGACCACCAGCGCCACCATCGACGCCAGGAAACCGGCCAGCAGGCCGACGCCGGCCAGTTCGGCCCGCTGCACCTGCCGCAGCAGCGAGGCCCGGGCGCCGACGGCACGCATGATGGCGAATTCTCTGGCGCGCTCCTCGCGCGTGGCGGTGATGGCGGCAAACAGCACCACCAGCCCGGCCGCCAGCGTGAACCCGAACAGGAACTCCACCGCCCGGATCACCTGGTCCAGCACGCGCTGCACCTGCGCCAGCGTGCTGCTCATGTCCACGTTGGTGATGTTGGGAAAGGCGCGCACCAGGGTGTTGTCAAAGCTCTTGGGACGGACTTGCCCATTGGCCACCGGGTCGGCGGTTTCGGGCGCGCGAAAGGCGCTGATGAAGGTCACCGGCACCTCGGCGGCCAGTTGCGCCACCGGGTACATGACGAAGAAGTTGACATGCATCGAGCCCCAGTCCACCTTGCGCAGGCTGGTGATCCTGGCCTCGCTGGACTGGCCGGCAATGTCAAAGCGCAGGCTGTCGCCGAGCTGGAGGCCCAGCGTCTTGGCCAGGCCTTCCTCGACGCTGATGGCGTCCTTTTCGCCGGCGGTCCAGCGGCCCGCCACGACTTCGTTGTGCACCGGCTTGTCGGCGCTGTTGGACAGGTTGAATTCGCGCTCCACCAGGCGCTTGGCGCGGTCGTCCTCGAATGCGTCGGGCGTGACGTCCTTGCCGTTGATCGCCACCAGCCGGCCCCGGATCATCGGGTACCAGTCGAACTTGGTCACGCCGCCGTCCTTGAGCGCCTGCCGGAAGGCGTCGCCCTGGTCGGGCTGGACATTGATGACGAAGCGGTTGGGCGCGTCCGGCGGCGTCGCCTGGCGCCAGCTGCTGATCAGGTCGGTGCGCAGCAGCACCAAGAGCATCAGCGCCAGCAGGCCGATGGCCAGGGCGCTGGTCTGCACCACCGCATAGACCGGGCGGGCCGACAGCTGGCGCGTGGCCAGCACCAGCCAGCGCGGCGCCGTGGCTTCGTTGACGCTGGCGCGCAGCAGCCTGACGGCGGCGTAGCTGGCCAGCGCAAACACGAGCACCGCGCCGGCAAATCCGCCAACGGCGATCAAGCCGAGCTTGAGGTCGCTGCTGGCGGCCATCAAGAGGGCGGCAAAGCCCAGGATGCCCACGCCCAGCACCAGCATCGACACCGGCTTCAAATTGCCGACATCGCGCCGGATCACGCGCAGCGGCGGCACCTGGGCCAGCTGCAGCACCGGCGGCAGGCCGAACGCCAGCAACAGCGTCAGCCCCATGCCCATGCCGAAAGCCGCCGGCCACAAGGTCGCCGCCGGCAAGGTGGCGCTGACCAGCCCGGCCAGCAGCAGCACGAACACGTAATGCACGGCAAATCCCAGCGCCACCCCCAGCGCGCTGGCCACCAGCCCGGCGAGCACGAATTCAAAGGTGTAGGCCAGCGCAATCGTGCGCTGCGGCTGGCCCAGCACGCGCAGCATGGCGCAGTCGTCCAGGTGCTTGGCGGCAAAGCTGCGGGCCACGATGGCGACGGCCACGGCGCTGAGCAGCGCGGCCAGCAGCGCCACCAGGTTCAGGAATTTCTCGGCGCGCTCCAGCGTCTGCTGCATCTGCGGGCTGCCGCTGTCGAGCGATTCGAGCCGCGCACCGCGCAGCCGCGCCTCGGCGTCCGGCTTCTTCAACTCGTCCGTAGCCCAGCGGACATAGGACTTGACGGCCTGCGCGTCGTCGCCCGCCACGGCGAAACGGTAGTTGGTGCGGCTGGCCGGCTGGATCAGGCCGGTGGCCGGCACATCCACCTGGTTGATCATCACGCGCGGCGAAAAGCTCATGAAGCCGGCGCCCCGGTCGGGTTCCTGGACGATCACGCGGGTGACCGTGAAGCTGGCGTCACCCATCAGCAGCGGCTGGCCCAGCTTCAGCCCCAGCGCATCGAGCAGCGACGCATCGGCCCAGGCGGTGCCGGGCGCGGGAATCTCGCGGGTCGGCTGGCCGGTGGTTTCGTCCAGGCTGGCGGCCACCTTCATGCTGCCGCGCAGCGGGTAGCCTTCGGGAACGGCCTTGAAGGCCACCAGCTTGCTGGCGCCGCCCTCCTCGTCACGGGCCCGGGCCATGGTCGGAAAGGTGACGGTGGATATCGCCTTCAGGCCGAGCGCCCGGGCTTTCTCGATGAAAACCGCCGGCACCGGGCCGTCGCTGCGCACCACGGCATCGCCGCCGAGCAACTGCAGGGCGTCGCGCTGCAAGCCGCCGTTGAGCCGGTCGGCAAAAAAACCGACGGCCGTCAGGGACGCCACGGCCAGCGTGACCGCCACCATCAAGAGCCGCAACTCGCCCGCCCGCAGGTCGCGCAGCAGGGTTTTCCAGCCGAGCTTGAGAAAAAGAGTGTTCATGGGGCGTGACCTTAGCGCAGAATCGTTAAGGGGTGCGCCATGAAGGGTTGATGCGAAGGGGTACGGTCCTTGATCAGCCAGCCGGCGGCACTGGGCGCCCGTGACAGGTTTTTGAACCAAACAGGCCTTTTGCGCACATCCCATATACACAAGCAGCTATCGAAAAAATAGCAACCGCCTGGCGCAGGAATCCGCCTCAACCGGCTTCTTTTCCGGATGAAGGCGCGGCCAGGGTCACCAGCCCGGGCTCCAGCCTGAGCCGCTCCGAATGGGTATAGCAAAGAAACCGCTTGTTGGTTGCCCGGCCAATCGCGCACAAGCCGACCGATTGCGCCACCTGGTGGCCCATCTGGGTGATGCCGCTGCGCGAAACCACGACCGGCACGCCCATCTGCGCCGACTTGATGACCATTTCGCTCGTCAGCCGGCCGGTGGTGTAGAAGACCAG
>JAQGMN010000087.1 GCA_028292345.1 Polaromonas sp.
CGGCCATCGAGCCTGCTAGAATTGCGGCCACCACACACTGGAGAGGTGGCAGAGTGGCCGAATGTACCTGACTCGAAATCAGGCGTACCGCAAGGTACCGTGGGTTCGAATCCCACCCTCTCCGCCAGTAAGTCAATGAAAAAGCACCTTTCGGGGTGCTTTTTCATTTTCTTCTGAGCATTTCGCAAAATGGTCAAAGCGCAAGGCTTCACCCTTTCTGGGCCTGCATCGTGCATCAAGCGGCTTTGCCCGCTGGGACCTGCTGGGACACTCTGGCGGTATTTTTTGCAGCGCATCCGCTTCATTTGTCGCCCCCGCCTTAGCTTGCAGTTTCCCAACGTCCTACGTTTCGATGCGCCCGCTTCTGTCCGGCGCAGCCATGCCGTCTCGTAGGCTGTCGGTTCAGAGTCAGCGGGAGGCGCAAGTCATGGCGCCCGGCGCTGCGACAACCCATGCTGGAACTCCTCAAATCCAAGGAACTTGTATGCACCGGATCATCATCGTCGGAGGCGGCGCCGGCGGGCTGGCGCTGGCCACGCGGCTGGGCCGCAAGATCGGGCGCCGGGGCCGGGCTGCCATCACTCTGGTCGATGCCGCGCGCACCCATGTCTGGAAGCCGCTATTGCACCAGCTGGCGGCAGGCAGCTTTGATACCCATGCCGAGGAAATTGAATACCTGGCGCAGGCGCATGCGAACCATTTCAGATTCCGGTTGGGACGGATGGTTTCGCTCGACCGCACCGGCCGCACCATCGGGCTGGCGGCAAGCCATGACGACAACGGCCAGGAGGTCACACCCGCTCAGACGCTGGGCTACGACACGCTGGTGATGGCCGTGGGCAGCCAGACCAACGACTTTGGCACGCCGGGGGCGCAGGAGCATGCAATCAAGCTGGACACACCCCAGGCGGCCCGGCGCCTGAACGAACAGCTGATCAACGCTTGCATCCGTGCGCAGACCGTGCCTGCTACTTCGGCCGACAGCCGTCTGACGGTGGCCATCGTCGGCGGTGGCGCCACCGGTGTGGAATTGGCGGCCGAGCTGCATGCAGCGGCCCGGGTATTGGCCAGCTATGGCCTGGAGCATGTCGATCCGAGCCAGGACCTGCGAATTGTGCTGGTCGAGGCCGCGCCGCGCCTGCTGGCCCAGTTGCCCGAGCGCCTGAGCGCGTCGGCCCTGCGCGAATTGCGCAGGCTCTCGGTCGAGGTGCATACCGGCGAGCGGGTGGTCCAGGTCGAGGCGAATCGCCTGACGATGGCCAGCGGCCTGGTGATTCCGGCCACGCTCACCGTCTGGGCCGCCGGCGTGAAGGCGGCCGATTTCCTGCACGGGCTGGGCGAGCCGGTGCTGGAAACCAACAAGCTCAACCAGCTGTTGGTCAATGGCCACCTGCAAACCAGCCGCGATGGCCGCATCTTTGCCTTTGGCGACTGCGCCGCCTGCCCGCAGCCCGGTGGACAGTGGGTGCCGCCGCGCGCCCAGGCGGCCTACCAGCAGGCCATGTACCTGGCCGATGCGCTGCCGCGTCTGCTCAAGGGCCAAAGCGCCCAGCCTTTCCTCTACCGGGACAAGGGCTCGCTGGTGTCGCTGTCGGCCTATTCATCGGTCGGCAGCCTGATGGGCAGCCTGAGCAAGGGCAGCTTTTTCGTCGAAGGGCAGATGGCCAAGCTGATGTACTGGGGGCTGCACAAGCAGCATCAGCTGGCACTGGTTGGGTTCATGAAAACCGTGCTGATCACCCTGTCCGAAATGATCGACCGCACGCACCGGCCGCGCATCAAGCTGCATTGACCGATGGCAATGGCAGGTTCGTGGCAAAACCCATCCCGGCCTTTTGCTGGCGGGTAAGGAAAAAGCCAGGGGCGGGCCGATTGCGTAAAGCGTCTCAATGTCCGGCTAAGGGCCATGGCGCTTGAGCGACTGGCAGTGCTTGAGAAATGCGTCAATCTCCGCGGTCTTGTCGAACACTGCGTCAACGCCCAGGCTGAGGCAGCGGCTTCGCACCTGCGGTGTGGACAGATTGGTCAGAACAATAATTAACTGATGCGGCAAGCGATGGCTGCAGGCATTGAGCACATCAAGGCCGCTGCCGTTTCGCAGGTCGATGTCCAGAATGAGCAGTTGCCAGTCCAGCTCGTATTTGGCCATAAGCGCCAGGGCTTCCACGGGCGTATGGGCGACTTCGACCACATTGACATCAGCAAAATCTTCCAGCACGGGTATTAAAACCTGGCTGAGGTCTTCATCGTCATCGACCAGAACCGCAGTGATTGGCATATGTTTTTATTTATTCAAGGCCGGGAACCCATTATTCAAGCCTCAGCCAAGTTAATGGTAGGACAACTTACAGCGAGGGTGTCAGGCGAAGGTCTTTGCACATCTGAGCCCGCAAGTGCAGGCCAGCCGGGTTCACCGAAGCCATCCTACATCTGCATTCTGCAAATTCCCGCATGCGGTGTTTCCTCAAGTTTCCAAACTAAATGAAAGTTAGTTTTGCCAGCGCCCAGCACATCCGGACCAGGTCCTGCCGCAGCATTTTTCGGACCGTTGGCAGCCGTTTGCAATTCAAGACCTGTTGATCCCAAGCGACTTGAAAGGAGAAGCAATGAACGACAGCTTTGGCGCCAGGGGCAGCTTGCGCGCTGGCGGGCGAAACTATGAAATCTATCGCCTGGACGCGCTGCAGCGTGAGGGTATCGACGTGTCGCGATTGCCGTATTCCCTGCGTATCCTGCTGGAGAATCTGCTGCGCCGCGAAGACGGCGTAACCGTCACCCGCGAAGACATCCTGGCCCTGGCCCGATGGAACCCGGCAAAGCCCGAGGCGCGCGAGATTGCCTTCATGCCCGCTCGCGTGGTGCTGCAGGATTTCACCGGCGTGCCCTGCGTGGTGGACCTGGCGGCCATGCGCGACGCGATGGCCGAACTCGGCGGCGACCCGGCAAAGATCAACCCGCTGCAGCCGGTCGAACTCGTGATCGACCATTCGATCCAGGTCGATGCCTTTGGCAGCGCGCAGGCCTTCGAGCAGAACGTGGAACTCGACTACCAGCGCAATGCCGAGCGCTATGCCTTCCTGCGCTGGGGCCAGCAGGCTTTCCAGAACTTCAAGGTGGTGCCGCCCAACACCGGCATCGTGCACCAGGTGAACCTGGAACACTTGTCGCGGGTGGTTTTCACCTCGGACGAGAACGCGGCGGCCGCGCCAGGCGCGCTGCCGCAGGCCTATCCCGACACCTGCGTGGGCACCGACTCGCACACGCCCATGGTCAACGGCCTGGGCATCCTGGCCTGGGGCGTGGGCGGCATTGAGGCCGAAGCCGCCATGCTGGGCCAGCCGATCTCCATGCTCATTCCCGAGGTGATCGGTTTTCGGCTGGAAGGCGCCCTGACCGAGGGGACCACGGCCACCGACCTGGTGCTCACCGTCACCGAATTGCTGCGCCGAAAAGGGGTGGTGGGCAAGTTCGTCGAATTCTTCGGCCCCGGCGTGGCCAGCCTGGCGCTGGCCGACCGCGCGACCATCGGCAACATGTCGCCCGAATACGGCGCCACCTGCGCCATCTTTGCGCCCGACGAGGTGACCCTGCAGTACCTGCGCCTGACCGGCCGCGCCGACGAGCGCATCGACTTGGTCGAGGCCTACATGAAGGCGCAGGGGCTGTTTCACACCCCTGCCAGCCCCGTGCCGCTGTTCAGCGACACGCTGGCGCTGGACCTGTCCAGCGTGCAGCCAAGCGTGGCCGGACCGCGCAGGCCGCAGGACCGCATCATCCTGTCAGAAATGAAAACGGCATTTCGCGATGCGCTGCCTTCGCTGATGCCCGCCGCCCGGGTCGCACCGTCGCAAAAGGATGCCGCCAACGCGCCCAGCGGCGCCGGCACCGGCAAGGAAGGCGTCTGGGGCGAGGGCTCGGGCGGTATTGGCGGGCTGGACGCCAGCGGCGCCTCGCAGGCCGTGTCCGACGCCTCGCCGTCGCAGGAGGCCGGGCAGATCGACCACGGTTCGGTGGTGATCGCGGCCATCACGAGTTGCACCAACACCAGCAACCCGGCCGTCATGGTGGCCGCCGGGCTGCTGGCCAAGAAGGCAGTCGAGCGCGGGCTCACGCGCAAGCCCTGGGTCAAGACCTCGCTGGCGCCCGGCTCCCTGGTGGTGACCGAGTACTACCGCAAGTCCGGGCTGCAACCCTACTTGGACCAGCTTGGCTTTCAGACGGTGGGCTACGGCTGCACCACCTGCATCGGCAACTCCGGGCCGCTGCCCACGGCGATTTCCGAAGCCATCGAGTCGCGCGGGCTGGTGGCCTGCGCGGTGCTGTCGGGCAACCGCAATTTCGAGGGGCGCATCAACTCCGATGTGCGGGCCAACTTCCTGATGTCGCCGCCGCTGGTGGTGGCCTTCGCGCTGGTCGGCCGGGTGGACTGGGATCCCTTGCATGAGCCCATGGGCACCGACCCGCAGGGACGGCCGGTGTTCCTGAAGGACGTCTGGCCGACTTCCATCGAGGTGGAGGAAACCGCCCGCTCGTCCATCGAATCGGAAATGTACCGGCTCAGCTATGCCGGCGTTTTCGAGGGCGATGCGCGCTGGAAGTCGATGGACATCCCGGCCGGCAAGCGTTTCGCGTGGGACGCGCAGTCCACCTATGTGCGCCGACCGACGTATTTCGAGGGCATGGGCCGGCAGGCACCGGCCTCGGTGCCCGAGATCCGCGGTGCCCGCGCCGTGGCGCTGCTGGGCGACAGCGTGACCACCGACCACATTTCTCCAGCCGGCAGCATCAGGAGCGATTCGCCGGCAGGCGCCTACCTGATGGGGCACGGGGTGGCGCCGCGCGAATTCAACTCCTACGGCTCGCGGCGCGGCAACCACGAGGTGATGGTGCGCGGCACTTTTGCCAACGGCCGCATCCGCAACCGGCTGGCGCCCGGCCGGGAGGGCGGCTGGACGACCTATTTCCCCCAAGAGGAAGTCACCACGCTCTACGATGCGGCAATGCGCTACCAGCAGGCGCGCATTCCCCTGGTGGTGCTGGCCGGAAAGGAGTACGGCAGCGGCTCGTCGCGCGACTGGGCGGCCAAAGGCCCTTACCTGCAGGGCATCAAGGTCGTGATTGCCGAGAGCTACGAACGCATCCACCGCTCCAATCTGGTGGGCATGGGCATCTTGCCGCTGCAGTTTCTGCCCGGCCAGTCCCTGCAGTCCCTGGGCCTGACAGGCAGGGAAACCTTCGATTTCGACGGCCTGACCGATGCGCTCGCCACCGGCTTTGCCAATGGCCGAGAGATTGCCGTCAGGGCCGCCGCCGAGGATGGGCAAAGCACCAGCTTTCAGGCCCTTGTGCGCATCGACACGCCGCAGGAAGTGCTGTACTACCGCCACGGCGGCATCCTGCAGTATGTGCTGCGCCAGCTCCTGGGCGGGCATGAGCAGCCCGAGGCGCTCTCAGGGGCCTTGCCGGCCGGCGCTGTTACACCGCGCGACCCAGGCATCCAGGACGACAAGGTGGAGGAGGGCTCGCTCGAATCCTTTCCCGCGAGCGACTCGCCGGCGTACTGAGCGAGCGGCCGGAGGGGCTGCGCAGAACAGGCGTGGCCCGTCTCAATCCTGGGGACGGTGCCGCGCCACGAATTGCCCAACCTGGGCGCAGGCCTGTCTCACCGAGGCGGTCAGCCGCACATCGCCGGCGATGCCCCCCCACAGTGCCGCACTGGCGCACAGCGCCGCCACCGGATCGGGCGCTGCGCAAATCCTGTGGGCGGCTGCCTCGTCCATGCCCTGGTCCTGGTAGGCATACGGCAAAGTGCCTTCATGCCAGCGCTGCAGAAACGCCAGAAACAGGGCCGGCAGCACGGCCGCGCTGCCGATCCCCTCGTCCCGGACCAGACGGTCGCGCAGCGTGGGCGTGATGAAGCCGGGAATCTTGGCAAAACCGTCCATTGCCACCCGCTGGTTGGTGTCCTGCAGCGCAGGATTGCTGAAGCGGTAGAGCACCTGGTCGCGGTAAACGGACAGATTCACCGGGCTGGGCGGGTCCTGTGCATCCAGACAGGGAATGACGTCATCCGTTACATAGTTCCAGGCCATTTGCCGGATCTCGGCAATGCCGATGGCCTCATGGATGTAATGAAGGCCAATGAGGCTGCCTGCCCAGGCAATGCAGCTGTGGCTGGCGTTAAGGATGCGTATCTTGGCCTCTTCATAAGGCAGGACCGACTCGACCAGTTCGGCGCCGACACGGCCCCAGTCGGGTCGGCCGGCCGCGAACCGGTCTTCAATCACCCACTGGCTGAAGCTTTCGGCTGTGACGGCGGCCGGATCGTCGAGCCCGGTCGCGGCCTGCACCCGCCTGAAAAGCTCGGGCGAGGGCCGTGGCGTGATGCGGTCCACCATGCTGTTGGGGCAGCAGGTGCTGGCTGCCACCCAGTCGGCCAGTCCGGCTGCATCGCACTGGCCGATGAACGCCATCAGGGCGCTGCGAAACCGCTCGCCGTTGTGGCGCAGGTTGTCGCAGTTGAGCAGCGTCACCGGTCCCGCGCCAGCCGCCCGGCGCGCCCGCAGGATGGCGCAGGCCGCGCCGTAGAGGGTGGCGCCGGGTTGGCCGGCGCGCGCCTGCGCCAGGTCGGCCTGGATGTCGGGCGATGCAAGGTCCAGGCCGCCCTGGGGGTCGAGGTGGTAGCCCGCCTCGGTCACGGTGAAGGAAATGATCCGGGTGCGCGGGTCGGCACCGCAGGCTATCACCGGCGCCAGCGACGGCTCGTAGGGCAGCACCTCGCGTATCGCCCCGATGCGCTGGTAGCGGTACCGGCCCGCCGGGGAAATGGTCTCCAGCGTGTAGTGCCCGCCCTGGGCGCGCAGCGCCGCTTCCACCTCGGCCATGTCGGGCCGCAGGTTAGCCCCTGCCAGGGACCAGCGCGTGTCTCCGGAATCCATCAACTGCTGGAGGTAGGCCGCCTGATGCGCCCGATGGAAAGAGCCGAGTCCAAGGTGAAGGATGCGCATGGCTGAAGATGAGGAAAGGTCGGGGTTGACAAAAAAAAGCGGCCGCCCCGGTCACATCGGGAACAGGCGGGGACGGCCAGAAGGCAGGATGAGCAATTTTGATCTTTGAACGCTGCCTTCGCATGAAGTGCAGGCAAAAGTGCCATTTCAACTGCGCCCAAAAGCATTTCCCTGGCTAGCCATTACTCCGGGACTGGAGCGTGTTCCTGCGGTTTTGGGCGGCGCGTCGGCTTTGCCGAGATCATGGTGCCGTGCTTCAGCGCGCACTTGCTCAAACGGCTGCTCTGACCTGACATTCACCGGCCGGAGATCAATTCCGCCGTATTTTTTTCTTCTTCGCCGGCTGTTTTCTGGCTGACCGTTTTTTCACAGCCGGTTTTTCAGCGGACGCGGCAACGGGTGAAGGCCTGACCGCGACGGAAAGCCGGTCGTTGTCGGTGCGCGGCATTGCCGTTTCCGTCTCGATGTTGGTGTTGGGAAGGTAGGACAGGTCGATTTGAGCCCTGGCGGCCCTGCGCTCGACATCGGTCAGCATGACTTCAAAAACAGTGATCTTCTGTTTGCGCTCGGTGATTTTTGTGCGGAGTTCCCGGGCCTGGGCGTTCAGTGCCGCTTTGCGGACCGACGGGTCTGGGTTTGAAGCGTCGGCGGTCGCAGGGGGCACGGGCGGCACGGCACAACCGGACAAGAACAGGGCGGCCAGGATCATTGTTGTTGTCAGCGTCTTCATGTCTTCCTTTCATTGCCGTCTGCATGCAACTATCGCTTGCCGGCCAGCGCATTGCAAGTAGGCTTGCGCAAGGCTCGACAGTAGGACGAATTACAGCAATGGATGAGATAACTTCCCGAACCGTCGCGCTTTCCTTGAATGGCATGGCCTGCAGCCCAAGGTGAACCGATGCGATGAAGGTTGCGGCTGAAAATAGCCTCGACCTTCGGGGCTATTTTATTTTCTCGGTGGCGTGTCAGTTCGGCGCCAAAGCGGACCTGTTGGCCGGGAAGGATGAAGGTTGTTCGAAAGGGAGCATGCCCATGAGGCTGGTGACGCAAAATAGGAGCTTCGCGTCATCGGCCTCATGGTTTCCATGCCCCGCCGGGCAAGGTCCATGAAATGGCGATGCCGCAAGCGAATTTCAGCCGGCCTGTCCTGTTTCGCCCATGACGCGCACCAGCGGCTTTCCGGCCAGCCAGGCCGTCAGGCATTCGCTCACGCCCGTGGCGAAACGCGCGAACACCGGCTCGGCGACAAAGCCCAGGTGCGGCGTCAGCAGCACGTTGGGCAACTGGCGCAGCGGCGAATCCAGCGGCAGCGGCTCGACATCGAACACGTCGAGCGCGGCAAAACCCGGCCGGCCCTGTTCGAGCGCGCCGACCAGCGCTTCGGTGTCGATCAATGCCGACCGCGAGGTGTTGACCAGCAGGCTGTCCGGCCGCATCAAGCCCAGATGCCGCGCATCGAGCAGGTGGCGCGTGGCCGGGGTCGGCACCAGGTGCAGGCTGACGACCTTGGACGTCGCCAGCAGTTCCTCCAGCGGCACGGCCAGGGCGCCATGCACGGCGGCGCGCTCGGGCGTCATGCGCGGGCTCCAGGCGATGACCTTCATGCCCAGCGCCTGGCCCACCCGGGCCACGCGGCCGCCGATTTCGCCCAGGCCGACCAGGCCGAGCGTCTGGCCGTGCAGCACGCCGGCCAGCGGCAGCGCGGCATCGGGCCGCCACTGGCCCCGGCGCAGCAGCGCGGTCTGGGTCTCCAGCTGGCGCGTGGCGGCCAGGATCAGGGCCCAGGTCATCTCGCAGGTGCTGTCCTTGGACGGCCCCCATTCGGTGTGGCTGACCGGAATGCCCCGCGCCGCCAGCGCGGCCAGGTCCAGCGTGGTGTTGCGCGTGCCGGTGAAAATGACATAGCGCAGCCTGGGCAGCCGGGCCAGCAGAGCCGCGTCAAACGGCGTGCGGTCGCGCACCAGCACCACCGCATCGGCATCCTTCAGCGCATCAACCAGCGCCTGACCACTCAGCGGCTGGTGATGCAGCGTCACATCGGCCAGCGCTTTGATGGGCGCCCAGTCCACCAGCCGCCGCAGCGCCTGCTCGGCGTCGCCCACGACGACGATGGCCGGGCGGGCGCTTGGCACGGAAGGGTTCGCAGGCGCGTTCATGCCTGCGGCACCGCCAGCGCGGCCAGTGCGCGCAGGTCGGGGGCTGAGGCAAGCTTCCAGCAGGCGCTGATCAGTTCGGCGGTAGGGGCCGCGCCCAGCACCGGGTCCGACAGGCCATGGAATTTGGCTTCCAGGTTCGCATCGGTCATCGGGTTTTGCAGCGAGCCGATGGCATGCTCGACAAACACATGGACCCGGCTGCCGTCCTTGAGCACCGCCGTCACGTCGGCGCTGGCCTCGTCGATCGAGTCATCGACCGTCGCCACCACCTTGCGGCGCAGCGCGACCATGTCGGCGCGGTTCACCACCTCGTCGGA
>JAQGMN010000118.1 GCA_028292345.1 Polaromonas sp.
CGCCATGATGCGCAGCATTTCCTCCTTGGGCTCGCCGACGCTGACGCCGCCGACCGCATAGCCGGGGAAGTCCATCTCGACCAGCGCGTCGAGCGACTCCTGGCGCAGGTTCTCGAACATGCCGCCCTGCACGATGCCGAACAGCGCGTTCGGGTTTTCCAGCCGGTCGAATTCCATCTCGCAGCGCCTGGCCCAGCGCCGGCTCAGTTCCATCGAGGAGCGCGCCTCGCCTTCGGTGGTGATGTGGCCCTTGGTGTCGTAGGGCGTGCATTCGTCGAACTGCATCACGATGTCGCTGTTGAGCAGCGTCTGGATCTGCATGGAGATTTCGGGCGTCAAAAACAGCTTGTCGCCGTTGACCGGCGAGGCGAACTTCACGCCTTCTTCCGAAATCTTGCGCATCTCGCCCAGCGACCAGACCTGAAAGCCGCCGCTGTCGGTCAGGATGGGCTTGTGCCAGCTCTCGAACTTGTGCAGCCCGCCGAACTGCTTGACCACATCGAGCCCCGGCCGCATCCAGAGGTGAAAGGTGTTGCCCAGGATGATCTGGGCGTTCATGTCATGCAGCGACTGCGGCGTGACGCCCTTGACGGTGCCGTAGGTGCCGACCGGCATGAAGATCGGCGTCTGCACCACGCCGTGGTTGAGGGTCAGGGTGCCGCGCCGGGCATGGCCTTCGGTCTTGAGGAGTTCGAATTTCAGCATCAGTTTTTGGGAAAATATTTAACGTCGGCCAAAGCCTTGAAGTGCGCGTCCTGGGTCCAAAGTGTCGCACCCCGCGCTTGCGCCGTTGCGTAGATCAGGCTATCGGCCAGTGGCAATCCGGTGGCTGCAGCACTGAGCGCAATGTTGAGATTCACATCCACCACCAGGCCTTCGCGCATCAGCGCGACGGCCTGATTGGCATGGGACAAGCCAAACTCGCGCAGAGCGACCTTGTAAACCTCATAGATGGTGATGATGGGCACCACCAGCGCGGCCGTGTTGACAACGGCTTTGGCATAAAGCTCTGCACGCGGTGAGTTGCTGAAATATTCCAGCCAGCAGGAAGAATCCAGCACCACAAGGGTGTCCTGGGCGGCCTTGGCGGTTGCCATGCCCTTCAAAACCGGTCGGGGTCAGACGGCACGTCCGTACTGGACAGGCCCGCAAGCAAGCCCCGGTAAGCGGCTGGCGGTTTCACCGGCACCAGCTGGATCACGCCATTGACCTCGAACACGCTCATCCGGCTGCCGGGCTTGATGCCGCCGGCTTCGCGGATTTCACGCGGAATCACCACCTGGTACTTGGGCGAGACAATGACGGTCTGGTTTTGCATATCGATGATTTTACCGTGCAACGGATGCGGCCTCGATCACGCGGGTGTCGCAGGGCATGCGTTCGAGCAGCATGGCGTCGCCGTAGCTGAAAAACCGGTAGCGCTCGGCAACCGCATGCCGGTACAGCGCCATGATGTGTTCGAAGCCGGAAAAAGCGCTGACCAGCATCATCAGCGTGCTCTTGGGCAAATGGAAGTTGGTCAGCAGCACATCGACGACCTGGAACGCAAAGCCCGGCGTGATGAAGATGTTGGTGTCGTCGCAATCCGGGCCGAACTTCGCGCTGGATTCCAGCGCCCGCACCGTCGTCGTTCCCACCGCCACCACGCGCCCGCCGCGTGCCTTGCACGCGGCAATCGCATCAATCGTGGCGGGCGGCACCTCGAAGCGCTCGAAATGCATGACGTGGTCGGCAATGTTTTCGGCCTTGACCGGCTGGAAGGTGCCCGCGCCGACATGCAGCGTGACGCTGGCTCTGGCAATGCCGCGCGCCTCCAGCCGTGCCAGCATGGCCTCGTCGAAATGCAGCGCGGCGGTCGGCGCGGCCACGGCGCCGGGGTTTTTCGCGAACACCGTCTGGTAGCGCTGCTCGTCGTCGGCCGAATCGGTGTGCGTGATGTAGGGCGGCAGCGGCACATGGCCATACTCGGCCATCAGCGCATACGGATCGCTGCTGAGCCGGAAGCGGTACAGCGGCCCGTGCGCCTCGGGCCAGCGGCCCAGCAGCGTAGCGGTGAAGCCGCCGTCCATCTGCAGCACCGCACCTGGCAGGGGCTTTTTGCTGACCTTCATGTGCGCGGCGACCTCATGGCCGGCATCAAGTTGGGGCGACAGCACCCGCTCGATCAGCAGCTCCAGCCTGCCGCCGCTGGCCTTCTGGCCGAACAGCCGGGCCTTGACGACCTTCGTGTCGTTGAACACCAGCAGGTCGCCCGGCGACAGCAGGTCGGGCAGGTCGGCAAAGCGGCGGTCGGCAATGGCGCCGCCCCGTCCGTCGAGCAGGCGCGAGGCGCTGCGCTCGGCGGCGGGATGCTGGGCGATCAATTCGTCGGGAAGTGTGAAATCAAAGTCACTGAGGGTGAAAGGCGTCTTCATGGAGGGCACAATTGTCCCATGATGCTTCCGGCCGCACCCGCACTTGACCTGGCGCCGAACACCGCCCGGCCTGCCGCCAAGGCGCCTGCCAAATCCCCGGCGCAAAAAGCCATGGAAAAGCTCGGCCTGCGCCGCGACATCGACCTGGCGCTGCACCTGCCGCTGCGCTACGAGGACGAAACCCGCATCGTGCGCCTGGCCGACGCTCGCGACGGCGAGGTGGTGCAGATCGAGGGCGAGGTCGTGCACAGCGAAGTGCTGATCCGCTCGCGGCGCCAGCTGCTGGTCACGGTTGACGACGGCAGCGACACCTGCCTGCTGCGCTTCCTCAATTTCTACCCGTCGCACCAGAAGACCCTGAGCGCAGGCAGCAGGGTGCGGGTGCGCGGCGAACTGCGCGGCGGCTTTTTGGGCCGCGAGATGGTGCATCCGCATTTCAAGCTGGCCGGCGGCGAACTGCCCGGCGCGCTGACGCCGGTGTACCCGACGTCAAGCGGCCTGCCGCAGGTGTATTTGCGCAAGGCGGTTTTGAGTGGGTTGGCAAGAGCCGATCTGCGCGAGACGATTCCCACGGAATTTTTAAGCCAAAACATGCCGCAGCGCTTGTTCAGCCTGCGTGAGGCGCTACAGTTTTTACACCATCCCACGCCCGATGTGGCGCTGCAGACGCTCGAAGACCGCAGCCATCCGGCCTGGCAGCGGCTGAAGGCCGAGGAACTGCTGGCCCAGCAGATATCCCAGCTGCAGTCCCGGCGCGTGCGTGCCGCGATGCGCGCGCCGGCCCTGAACGGCCCGGCGATGCGCGGCACCCACTGCACGCTGCAGGAGCAACTGCTGGAGCGCCTGCCGTTTCGCCTGACGGCCGCGCAGCAGCGGGTGGGGCTTGAGATCGAGGCGGACCTGAAAAAGAGCATTCCCATGCACCGCCTGCTGCAGGGCGACGTGGGTTCGGGCAAGACCGTGGTGGCGGCGCTCGCGGCGGCGCGCTGCATCGACGCCGGCTGGCAGTGCGCGCTGATGGCGCCGACCGAAATCCTGGCCGAGCAGCATTTCAGCAAGCTGATCGGCTGGCTCGAACCCCTGGGCATCACCACCGCCCGGCTCAGCGGCAGCCAGAAACCGAAGGAGCGGCGCGAGATGCTGGCGCTGATCGAAAGCGGCGAGGCGGGCCTGGTCATCGGCACGCATGCGGTGATCCAGGACAAGGTGATTTTCAAGAACCTGGCGCTGGCCATCATCGACGAGCAGCACCGCTTCGGCGTTGCCCAGCGGCTGGCGCTGCGCAGCAAGATGACGGGTGACGGCCAGGAGCCGCATTTGCTCATGATGACCGCCACCCCGATTCCGCGCACGCTGGCGATGAGCTACTACGCCGACCTCGACGTGTCCACGCTCGACGAGCTGCCGCCCGGCCGCACGCCCATCGTCACCAAGCTGGTGAACGATGCCCGGCGCGACGAGGTCATTGCCCGCATCCAGGCGCAGATTGCCGAAGGCCGGCAGATCTACTGGGTCTGCCCCTTGATCGAGGAAAGCGAGTCCATCGACCTGGTCAACGCCACGCAGACGCACGCGGCGCTGAGCGAAGCGCTGCCCGACGTGATGGTCGGCCTGCTGCATTCGCGCATGCCGGTGCCTGAGAAAAAGGCGGTGATGAGCCTGTTTGCCGAAGGCGTGATGGCCGTGCTGGTCAGCACCACGGTGATCGAGGTCGGCGTCGATGTGCCCAATGCGTCGCTGATGGTGATCGAGCATGCCGAGCGCTTTGGCTTGAGCCAGCTGCACCAGCTGCGCGGCCGGGTCGGGCGCGGCGCGGCGGCGTCGGCCTGCGTGCTGCTGTATTCGACCGGCGACGCGCCCCGGCTGGGCGAGGTGGCGCGGGCGCGGCTCAAGGCGATGGCCGAAACCAACGACGGTTTTGAAATTGCCCGGCGCGACCTGGAGATCCGCGGGCCGGGCGAGTTTCTGGGCGCGCGACAGTCAGGGGCGGCGATGCTGCGCTTTGCCGACCTGCAGACCGATGCGGCGTTGCTGGCCTGGGCGCGGGACGTGGCGCCGCTGCTGCTGGACCGCTATCCTGAACTGGCCGAACGGCATGTGCTGCGCTGGCTGGGGGGGAAGGCGGAGTTTTTGAAGGCTTGAAAGGCGGACGCTACTTCCTCTGGACCGCGATATGAGTGGCTATTTCGCAGCTGTCGTTGATGTCGATGACATGGTTAGCGCAGATATGAAGGCTTGATCTTCAAACAGAGATTGCATTGCGTTTGCAAGAGCTCTGTCTAGCGCAAGCTTTGCGTTCTTTCCGGACATCAGCTGCGTATTGGGTTCGATGCCTTGCGAAGCAAGCTGTCTTGAATACAGTGCCTCACCTTTTTTTGATTTGACGGTGATCGACATATTCAAATCGGCTACTGCATCCCCAGCAAAAAAACCAACTTTATGGTCGTTGTAAAAACGATTCAAATCAGCCGAAATATGGACAAGTGCCGCATCCGATCCAGGCTGAAATCCTCTCGTCCTGAGTTCTTGTTCAATCGCTTTTCTTACAGTTACAGCGACGTCATCGGTTGCAAGAATGGGGGCCATCTCCATTCCGAAACCATTTTTCTTGCTGCTGACCTTGCTCTTGTCCTGGCGTTGATCAGCAACTTGAACATTGACTGAGACATTATTTGCGCCTGGAATTTGTGCGATGCCCTGCTGCGCAATGTACTGAAGTTCAATCCGGTCAGTCGTAAGGGCGCAACCTGAAAGAGTGACAACTGCAACGCACAATGCGATTGTTTGAATTTTTCTATTCATGATTTATTTTTCTGGGGTGGCAGGGGGCGCGTAATTTTGCATTTAAATAGTGTGAAGGCGATGGCGTTCATTAACCAACAAACGCTAAGCGCAGCGCCAATGAAAAGAACCAGATGCTGGACAGGCAGAGTTGCTAAAGGCCTGGGCGACGGCGTCAGGCCAGGGCTTCAGCGCACCGGCTTGGCCGCCGGACGCAGCTTGCCGCTCATTTTCAACCCGTCCCGAATATTGAGGAACATCAGGGAAAAGTTCACCGGGCCGGCCACAAGCTCTATGGCCTGCACGATATAAAAGCTTGTGTCAAAGCTGCCCGCCGACGCCCAGCGGTCCAGAAAAATGGCGCAGGGCACCAGCACCAGCAAGCCGTTGGCCGCGATGAAGGGCATGCGCTTTTTCTTCGCTTCGACCAGCCGCCCCTGGCGGGACTTTGCCAGCGCCATGCCGCTTGCCCCGGTGGCGGCAATCGCCGGAACGAGGATGAAGAGACCGGGCATCACAATGAGCGACTTCAATGCCGCCACGCTGGCATGGGTGCCGAAAAGCTCGACGAATGCGGTGGACAGAAAAAACAGGCCAATCATGGCGGTTGCCAGGAATCCTGCGGCGAAATGTATTTTCTTGATCACTGCGCACCCCTAAGCTCAAGGACCGACGCAAAGATTGGCCACCGACAGGCGCGTGAACAGATGCGGCGAGGCCACTGCGGAGGAAGGGTAGTGCGCCAGCGCGCTTGAAAAATCGGGATGGTTGAAGGCGGCCTTGAAGTGGGCCGTCGATTCCCAGACGGCATAGTTCAGGAAGACCGTGCTGCCGGCGATGCCGCGATGCAGTTGTGTCGAGATGTAGCCGGGCTGCTGTTTCATCCAGTTGGCGTCGGCTTCCCAGGCCTTCATGAGTTCCGGAATTTCGGACGCCGCCACAGTGAACAGGTTGATGAGGATGACCGGCGCCTGGTCTGCATCGAGCTGATTGAATATCGGTACGTTTTCATCCAGGGGCTTGAACTGAAGCATGAGGAATCTCCTTGTACTGGTAACAAAAAGTATCTGCCGCTGTAGTCTATCATGTCCAAATTAAAAAAATGACCGCCCTCACAGCCCCTCATGACGCTGACTGAACTCAAATACATTGTCGCCGTCGCACGCGAAAGGCACTTCGGCAGGGGGGCCGAGGCCTGCCATGTGTCGCAGCCGACGCTCAGCGTGGCGATCAAGAAGCTCGAAGAGGAACTCCAGGTCAAGCTGTTCGAGCGCAATGCCAACGAGATCACCGTCACGCCGCTGGGCGAGGAAATCGTTCGCCAGGCGCAAAGCGTGCTGGAGCAGGCCGACAGCATCCGCGAGATTG
>JAQGMN010000128.1 GCA_028292345.1 Polaromonas sp.
GCATGGATGTTCTTCTGGCTGTTGGCCTTGGTGTTGCGGTTGAGCAGGTGCTTGATGCGGTAGGCCAGGCGGCCCAGCCAGCTGCCGTAGATGGCGCTTTCGACCTCCTGGCGGTTGACGATCAGCAGCTCCAGCAGGTCGGCCAGGTGCGGCGTGGTCCAGTCGCCGGCGATGTAGCTTTCGGCAAAGCCGATGTCGCCCGAGCGCAGCGCGGCGGCGCACGGCTTCCAGTTGTGCAGGTGCAGGCTGGCCATGGGCGCCGTGCCCGAGCCGAAGCGCTGCAGCGCGCCGTCGGGCAGCTGCACCGTGAGCGTGCCGTGCTTCAGCCGCCGCAGCATCTTCAGGGCGGTGCGCGCGGCGCTCGGTGCGTTGTGCGGGATGGCCTGGGCGACGGGTGCGGAAGAAGGGCTGAAGGTGGTCATCGCGTTACTGGGTTGTGGGGAAGGTCGGGTTTGGAGATGAAAGGAACTTTTTTGCGCCACAGCCTGAAGGCCTGCCAGTGGATGCGCGCCACCACGCCCAGCGTCATGGCCGGGTAGCGCCACAGTGCCCTGCGCAGGCTGGCCGGCGTGACGGGCTCCAGCGTGCCGCTGACGCTGGTCTGCAGCAGCGGCCCGGCCGCATCGCCGTCCGGGCCGTCGTGGTAGTCGATGCGCGCCACCGTCGTGCGCGCGCCGTCCTGGCTGCCGTGCATGAAGCGAAAGCGGTAGCCGCCGGCCAGCGTGCAGAAGGGCGAGACATGGAACACCTTGTCGGCGGTGAGCGTCTGGTTGTAGGCGGGCTGGTCGAGCAGGTAGCAGTGGCGCTCGCCGAAGGTGTTGTTCACCTCGACGACGATGGCGCGCAGGCGGCCGTCCGTCCGGTGGCAATACCAGAAGCTGACCGGCTTGAAGGCATAGCCGAGCACGCGCGGATAGGTGTGCAGCCAGACCTCGCCGCCGGCGTCCTGCACGCCTTCCTTCAGCAGCAGGGCGTCGAGCCACACCAGCGCGTTGTCGCCGCCGTCGCCGTGGTCGCGGTCGAAAAAGCTCAGCGCGGCGCGGCGGTTGTGCGCCAGCGCGCCGCTGCCGCCCTGGTGCAGGCTGCGCATCGGCAGCATGAGGAAATAGGTGGGGTAGTTGAAGGCGTTGGCCGCCGGCCGCAGGCGCTTGTGCATGACCTGGCCGAAGCCGATCAGCGGCACGTCCGCAGCGGGCGGGCGGGTCATGCCGGCACGCTTTCCATTGCTGGCGCCGCCTGCGCGTGCTGCACCAGCAGCAGCCGGGCGGCGTTCATTCCCGACTTCAGGCCGTCTTCATGGAAACCGTAGCCGGTCCAGGCGCCGCAGAAAAAGCTGTGCTGCCGTCCCTGCAGCGCCGGCAGCAACTGCTGCGCCTGGATCGCGGCCCCGTCGAACACCGGATGCATGTAGTCGTATTCGCCCAGGATGTGCTGGCGCGCAATGTCGCGCACCGGATTGAGCGACACCAGCAGCGGCTGGGCAAAAGGCAGCGGCTGCAGCAGGTTCAGCAGGTAATGCAGGCACACGCCGGCCGATTCGCGGTTCAGGCCGGCGGCGCGCTCGTAGTTCCAGGCCGCCCAGGCGATCTTTTTACTTGGCAGCACCGCGCTGTCGGTGTGCAGCACGGCGCGGTTCGCCTGGTAGCGGATGGCGCCCAGCGCCCGGCGCTCGGCGCTGCTGGCGCCCGGCAGCAGCGCCAGCGACTGGTCGGAATGCGTGGCCAGGATGACCTTGTCGAAATGCTCGATGGCGCTTCGCGTGACGATGCGCACGCCGCCGCGCAGGGCCCCGGCATCGCGCTCGATGCGCAGGACCGGCGTGTTCAGCCGCTTGTCGGCAATGCCGGCGACGATTTTCTCGACATACTGGCGCGCGCCGCCCTTCACCGTCCACCACTGCGGCCGGTCGGTGACCTGAATCAAGCCGTGGTTGTGGCAAAAGCGGATCATGGTGGCGACCGGAAACTGCAGCATCTGGTCGGTCGGGCACGACCAGATGCAGCCCATCATCGGCAGGAAATACCAGTCGCGGAACTCGTTTGAGAAATCCTGCTGGCGCAAGAAATCGCCCAGCGGCTGCACCATGGCGGCCTCGGCATTCGACAGCGCCAGCGCGGTGGTGATGCGGTTGAAGCGGACAATGTCGCGCAGCATGCGCAGGAATTTCCAGCTCACCAGGTTGCCGCGCTGGGCAAACACGCTGTTCAGGCTGGAGCCGCTCCATTCCAGCGCCCGTCCGCCGGCCGCGCCTGGCGCCTTGACCGAAAACGACATGTCCGACCGGGCGGTTTGCACGCCCAGTTCGGCAAACAGCGCGATCAGGTGGGGATAGGTGCGTTCGTTGAACACCAGGAAGCCGGTGTCCACGCCGTGGCTGACGGGGCCGCGCGGCGTGGGCAGCGTGACATCGACGGTGTGCGTGTGGCCGCCGAAATAGCCGCCCGCCTCGAACAGCGTGATGCGGGCGCGGCCCTTGAGCGTGTGCGCAGCCGCCAGCCCCGAAATGCCCGAGCCGACAATGGCCACCTTGGGAAGCGAATGGCTCATGCCAGTGCTCCAGGGCCGTACCGGAATATAAAAATGCTGCGAAGCGCCCTGGTGCGAACAAGGGAGTGAGGGAGGAGTGAAACCGCCCCGGGTGTGCAAACCGGCCCATGGGACCGGAAAGGCTTCGCAACAATGAAACTGCTGTGGCCTGGCTCCGGCGCGGTGGCGCCACAGGAGCAAGGTAAGCCATAAGAGTGCGCAAAGCCTAATCGAGTTCCGGCGCGCGCCGCTTTCAGCCGGTAAAGTTTTGTTAAGCCGACAGCGGCTTTTGCGGACGCGCCAGTGGTGTTCATGGCCGGGCCAGCTGCTTTTCAATTTCGGCGACGAACTTGCTGCTGCCCGGATCGGTCATCGAGTTGAAGGACGCCACCGCCAGGCCGTCGCGCGAAACAATGTATTTGTAGAAGTTCCAGCGCACCGGCGTGCCGCTGGCGGCGGCCAGTTGCTTGAACAGCGGGCTGGCGTCCTTGCCGCTCACCGTGGTCTTGGTGAACATGGGGAAATTCACGCCGAAAGTGCTCTCGCAAAATTCCGCGATGTCCTTGTTGCTGCCCGATTCCTGCGAAAAATCATTGGACGGGAAGCCCAGCACCACCAGGCCGCGGCCCTGGTATTTGTTGTACAGCGCCTCCAGGCTTTTGTACTGCGGAGTGAAGCCGCAAAAGCTGGCGGTGTTGACGACGACGACGACCTTGCCGCTGTACTGGCACAGCGACTGCGGCTTTTCGTCCTGCAGCCGCAGCACGTTTTGTTGCAAAACTGCAGGACAGGCCTGGGCCTGGGCTGGCGCTTCGGGCTGGGCGGCCCGAACCGGCGAAGCAGCGGTTGCCGCGCCGGCCAGCAGCGCCAGGGTCACGCGAACGAGGGAAAAGGCTTGCATGGCTTGCTCTCAAGAAGAAGGGGCTTTGAGCTTATACGCACCAGCTTGCTGAGTGGATTCAAAAATTTTTCAGTCGCTCTGTCTCGAAGCCAGATCGGCTTCGGCGCGGCATGGAAAACGACATTCGTGGGGCGCATCCTGCACAATCTGGGGCTTTGCCGCACCGCCAGATCGCTTCGAATACTTCCCTGAGAGCCGTATGAAACCGCCTTCCTTCCTGAACAAGATCGTCAACCGCAACGATGCCGCCGCCCGCATGGCCGCGCTGCCGCGCCCGGTGGTGTTCACCAACGGCGTGTTCGACGTGCTGCATTGCGGCCATGCGACCTATCTGGCGCAGGCGCGGCAGCTCGGCGCCAGCCTGGTGGTGGCGCTGAACACCGACGCCTCGGCCCGCCGCCTGGGCAAAGGCCCGGACCGGCCGCTCAATCCGCAGGACGACCGGGCGGTGCTGATGGCCGCGCTCGAATCAAGCAGCCTGGTGACCTGGTTCGACGAGGACACGCCGCTGGAGCTGATTGCCGAACTCCAGCCCGACGTGCTGGTCAAGGGCGGCGACTACGACATGGACACGCTGGCCGAGACGGCGGTGGTAAAAGCCTACGGCGGCCGGGCGCTGGCGATTCCGTTTGTCGAGGGGTATTCGACGACGGCGCTGGTGAAGAAGATTCGGGCGGGGTCTGCGGCGGGGTGAAAATTGCTATTGAATTGATAGCTTCTTGCGCATGTATTGATTGCGCTGGAGGCTGATTTGATTCATAAATTTCAGCGGTTTCCGGTATCGACACCCATCCGTTGAAACGCTCGGTTCGAAGCGCTCGCTTCAAGGCGTTCAGCAAGCCAGACCTTGATCACGGATTGTCGAGTGACGCCGAGCTTGCTGGCTTCGCGGTCCAAAGAATCAATCATCCAGGTGGGGAAATCGACATTCACTCGTTTTTGCGCCTGCAAAACACGCCGGGCCTTGGATAAATCCAGGGATGCCGTCAGGTCGGCTCCTTCGTCAAACGCTTGCTCGAAATCTTTAGCTTTCATACAGTGCTACCTCCTGGGTACGTGCGCGAGCATGCGACATGCCTTTGGCCTGTGCGATATCGCCCAGCGCTGCGGTGAAGAAAGAGGCATCGCCTTCTTCCAGGGCGGCTTCAAGGTAGGCTGCCATGTCTTCATCCGATTGAAGGTGTTCGGCGGGGTCCCAGAGGCGCATCGTCGGCTTGGTTATTTTCATGGTTATTTGGACAAGAGTCCGAATTAATCTGCGGACGCGACCTTGACCCGCAATGTGCCAGTTTCAAGCGCCTTGCCTATATTTTGTATGGCGGCTCGATTCGCGGCGACGGCATCCGGGTCTATCGGTAAGGCGACTACGTTCATCTTGAGAGCGTGCTGACCAGTTAAAAGCGAAAGTGTGGCACGCCGAAGCTCTGCACTTTCTGCTTCTAAATCTCCGTGCGCCCTCGGAGAGTAAGCGCCACGTTTTAATTGAACGCGATCAAATTTGTAGCCAATATCCTGTGCAACTGCATACAGGAGATTTATGAAAAGCTCATCTCCTTGTGTAGCCCATAGCTGTGCGCTTTCTTCCTCCGCCTTGTTATTCAAATGATCAAGGTATTCTTTCCAAGCATCCAAGACGCGTTGCTCCTTTGAACTGCGCCGCTGAACACCTAACGTTCTCTCCCCGTAGAACACGAGGTCGATCATGTTGAGCGCTCGGACATGCTCTGGAGTAACTCTTGATGCTCGCGTTGCCATCAGTTGCTCGAAAAGTCTTGTTTTCCGAGTTCGATGCTCACGGAAGGCTTCGACAGCCTTTTGCGCCTGCACGGCTAGTATTGGGCCAAGGATGGTCGCAGCTACTACGGTCCAATCCTTCAGTTCCAGATAAAAGTATGTTGTCGGTTCCATGCGCTTGTAGTTTTAACTTTGGTCTATCTCACAAAACTGCGGAAAACACGGCTGGTTATCAAAAACATGTCTAGGCGTATAACTCACGGCGTCACGACCACCTGCTTCCCCCGCACCTTCCCCGCCATCCGCCGCACAAACACCTCCAGATCATCCATATAAGTAAACACCGCCGGCACCACCAGCAGACTCAGCACCGTCGAGGTGATCAGCCCGCCGATCACCGCGACCGCCATCGGCGAGCGAAAGCTGGAGTCGGCCGCGCCAAAGCCCAGCGCAATCGGCAGCATGCCGGCGCCCATCGCCAGCGTGGTCATGATGATCGGCCGCGCCCGTTTGTGGCAGGCGTCGAGCAGCGCGTCGCGCCGGCTCATGCCGGCCACCACCGGATGGCCGTCGCTCCCGTCGTTGCCGCGCCGCGCCACGATGGCGTATTCGACCAGCAGGATCGAGTTCTTGGTGGCAATGCCCATCAGCATGATCAGGCCGATCAGCGAGGGCATTGAAAAGCTTTTGTCGGCCATCAGCAGGCCCACAAAAGCGCCGCCCAGCGACAGGGGCAGGGCGGCCAGGATGGTCACCGGGTGCAGGAAGTCCTTGAACAGCAGCACCAGCACGATGTAGATGCACAGCACGCCGGTCAGCATCGCCAGGCCGAAGCTCGCGAACAGCTCGCCCATGACCTCGGCGTCGCCGATTTCGACCACCTTCACGCCGGCCGGCAGGTTCTTCACGGTGGGCAGTTCCTGCACCGCTTTCGTCACGTCGCCCAGCGGCAGGCCGGACAGCTCGATTTCGAAGTTGACGTTGCGCGAGCGGTCGTAGCGGTCGATGATGGCCGGGCCGCTGGCGATCTTCAGCGTGGCGACCTGGCCCAGCATCACCGGCCCCCGGGCGCCGGGCACCGACAGGCGTTCGAGCACGCTCAGGTCCTGGCGCGCGGCGTCGGCCAGTTTCACCACGATGGGCACCTGGCGCTCGGACAAATTGAGCTTGGGCAGCGCCACGTCGTAGTCGCCCAGCGTGGCGATGCGCAG
>JAQGMN010000155.1 GCA_028292345.1 Polaromonas sp.
GGCCAGGAGCTGGAGGACCGGCGCAAGGTCGCCAAAGCCCGTGACCTGCTGGGCAGCCTGCCGGCGAGCAACTGGTTCAAGGCCAGCGAAGCGCTGTTCAACGACCACAAGGCCGGCGACGCGGGCATTTATGACCTGTTGCTGCATTCACAGGACCGCTCCTACAGCGTAGGCGAGCTGTTCGACTGGCTGGGCATGCAGCACGGCAGGCACCTGAGCTTCAGCGACGTGCAGCGCGGCCGCTCGCCTTATCTGCCGCACATGGTGCTGGGCAGCAAGCCGCCGGCCATGGCGGCCGAGTTGCGCCAGCTGCCGCTGCGCCGGCAGTACGAGATGGCCGAGCTGATGATCGGCAACCTCATCACCCACTCGCTTTACCTCACTGCAGATGCGGCCTGCACCGCGCCTTATGGCGACGCGGCCTACATTCCGTTTTTCTACCATGAGCCGCTGACCGGCGAGATCGCGGCGCAGGTCTTTGGCAGCAACAAGGGCCAGCCCTTCCGGCTCACGCACCAGCATTCGGGCGTTTCAGTGACGGTGAACCCCGGCAGGTACGGCGCGAAAATTCTGCGGCTGATCGACGGGCAGAAAAGCTTTGCAGACATCTTTGACCAGTTCCGCGCCGGCTGGCAGGGCCAGTCGGCCGCGCCGGACAATGCCGCGCTGTTCGCCGACTTTGCCGAGTCCTATGACACGCTCAATGCGCTGGAGCGCCTGCTGCTCAGGCACCCGGACGCGACTGCAAGCATTTAAGCGCCCTGGCGCAATGGCAGCAAGCGCCCCCAGCTATCAATAAAATAGCAATGAAATTCAGGCGGCCAGCGGCGGCGCGGCGAGCTTGTGATGCTCCAGCCGGAAGATCAGCTCCTTCACGATGCCGTACATCACCGCCCGGTCCCGCGTCGGGTGGTCGGCGAAATGCACCGTGGTGCTGCCGATGCGCGCCAGGCCGCCCGGCCCCGTCCCGTGCTCGTAGCTGACGCCGATGCCGTGCTCGGTCATCAAGGGGCCGCAGGCGCGCCAGTCGCGCGTCCACAGGGGCAGGGCCTGGTTGCCCGCCCAGAGCGTTCCGGCGCTTTCGTAGCAGTCCTCGATCTGGCGATGGCCGAGCAGCTGCGCCAGATGGCGCTCCCTGGCAATGCAGCTGCGAAAATAGTCCTGGTCACTGATGTGCATGACGGTTCCTTTCCGGGTCGGATTCGCGTTCGCATGAGAACGATGGCACCATGGTAAATCCGATGCGCCCGGGCGGCCAGCACAATTCATTTCCCACACCTGAGACAATCTCCCGATGTTTGCACCCCTTCAAAACGACACCTTTCTGCGTGCCTGCCTGCGCCAGGCCACCCCCCATACCCCTGTCTGGCTGATGCGCCAGGCCGGCCGCTATTTGCCCGAATACAAGGCCACGCGCGCCCAGGCGGGCAGCTTCATGGGGCTGGCGACCAACACCGACTACGCCACCGAAGTCACGCTGCAGCCGCTGGAGCGCTTTCCGCTGGACGCGGCCATCCTGTTCAGCGACATCCTGACCGTGCCCGACGCGATGGGCCTGGGCCTGTCGTTTCAGCTGGGGGAAGGGCCGAAGTTCGCCACGCCGATCCGCGACGAAGCGGCCGTGGCCAAGCTCGAAGTGCCCGACATGAACAAGCTGCGCTATGTGTTCGACGCCGTGACGTCGATCCGCAAGGCGCTCAATGGCCGGGTGCCGCTGATCGGCTTTTCGGGCAGCCCCTGGACGCTGGCCTGCTACATGGTCGAGGGCGCGGGCTCCAGCGACTACCGCCTGGTCAAGACCATGCTCTACCAGCGCCCCGACCTGATGCACAAGATGCTGGCGATCAACGCCGATGCGGTGGCGCTGTACCTGAACGCGCAGATCGAGGCCGGCGCGCAGGCGGTGATGATTTTCGACAGCTGGGGCGGCGTGCTGGCCGACGCGGCCTTTCACACCTTCAGCCTGGCCTACACCGCGCGCGTGCTGGCGCAGCTCAAGCGCGAGCACAACGGCGTGACCATTCCCCGGCTGGTGTTCACCAAGGGCGGCGGCCAGTGGCTGGAGGCCATGAAGCAGCTCGACTGCGAGGTGCTGGGCCTGGACTGGACGGTGAACCTGGCGAAGGCGCGCGCGCTGGTCGGCGAAAACGGACCGAATGCCAAGGCGCTGCAGGGCAACCTCGACCCGAACGTGCTGTTTGCCCATCCGGCGCAGATCGAGGCCGAGGTGGCCGACGTGCTGGACAGCTTCGGCGCGCCGCACCTGGATGCAACACGAACCGGACCGACGCAGATCTTCAACCTGGGCCACGGCATCAGCCAGTTCACGCCGCCCGAAAACGTCGAGGTGCTGGTGCGCGCGGTGCATGCGCATTCGCGCAGGCTGCGCGCCAGCCAGGCTTGAGAAAGCCTCCTGGCCGCTTGCGAACGGGCTGAAAAGGGCACCCACCGCGCCCTTTACCACAAAAAAATAGCCTCGCTCCACCGACTTATGCACAAATCCTGTGGTACTGCTTTTTATGGTCCAGCTTCAGTCC
>JAQGMN010000165.1 GCA_028292345.1 Polaromonas sp.
ACCGACGACTATGGCAGCGCCTGCTCGACCAAGGCCAGCCCCTACATCAACGACTGCAACTTCGACCTGGCCGGCGCGATGCTGGCGCACCTGTACGGCCCGCTGAACCCGCGCAACAGCGGCACGCTGGCCGCTGGCAATTTTGTCGAATTCAACCAGGGCCAGTTCATCACCGGGCACGGCATGGCGCCGACCGGCTGGGCCTACATTCCGCAGGCCTGCACGGCGGGCGCGCAGTGCCGCGTTCATGTGGTGCTGCACGGCTGCCAGCAGAACGTCACGCTGGTGCAGCAGCAGTATGTGCGCAGCACCGGGTACAACCGCTGGGCCGACAGCAACAACCTGGTCATGATCTACCCGCAGACCAGCACCCAGGCGACCAACAGCTGCTGGGACTGGTGGGGCTACGACAGCGCCAGCTACGCCAAAAAGTCCGGCCCGCAGATGGCGGCCATCAAGGCCATGGTGGACCAGGTCTCTAGCGGCGGCAGCACGCCGCCCCCGGCCGCGCTGCCCGCGCCGACCGGCGTCTCCACCTCGAATGCCACCGCCAGCAGCATGACCATCGGCTGGAATGGAGTAGGCGGCGCCGTCAGCTACAACGTCTACCGCAACGCCGCCAAGGCCAATGCCCTGCCGGTCACAAGCACCAGCTACAGCGACACCGGCCTGGCCGCCGCCACCCGCTACAGCTGGACCGTGAAGGCCGTGGACGGCAACAACCTGGAAAGCGTGGCATCCGCCGCCGCCGTGGGCACCACCACGGGAACGGCGCCGCCAGCGGCAACCTGCTACACCGCATCGAACTATGCGCACACCACGGCCGGGCGCGCCTATGTGCTGGGCGGCTACACCTATGCCAACGGCTCGGCCCAGAACATGGGCTTGTGGAACATCTACACCACCAAGACGCTGAAGCTGACAGGCGCCAATTACTACGTCATCGGCACCTGCCCCTGAGCTTTCGGGGCACCCGTCCTGAGCGTTAGCTTCAGGAGCCGCTTCCAGCGCTGGCGCGCCTTTCGCGCCGGTTTCCACGGGGCTTGACGCCTTGAAAAACAGCAAGCCCGCCCCTGCAGCGGGGCGGCCGGGTGCCGCCTCGCCCCCAACCTTTCACTGGAACAACACATGAAAACATTCATCAACTGGAGCCGGTTCGCGCTGGCCGCCCTGGCGCTGTGCGTCACAGCCAGCGGGGCGACCGCCGCCGAACTGGTGATCGGCCAGGTGGCCCCGCTGTCCGGCGTGCTGGCCAGCACCGGCAAGCAGATGGTGGTCGGCGGGAAAATCTATTTCGACCACATCAACGCGCAGGGCGGCCTGCACGGCGCGCTGATCCGCCAGGACGTGGTGGACGACGGCTACAAGGTGGCCGACACGGTCCGGCTGACCCGCGAGATGCTGGCCCGGCCCGAGGTGGTGGCATTGTTCGGCTTTGCCGGCACGGCCAACGTGACGCAGCTGCTGACCGATGGCGTGCTGGACGTCGGCGGCGCGGCGCTGGTGGCGCCCTACACCGGCGGCGAGTCGCTGCGCAACCCGTTCAATCCGTGGATATTCCATGTGCGGGTCGGCTATGCCGCCGAAGCCGAGCACATGGTGCAGCAGGTCACCACGCTGGGCATGAAGCGGGTGGCCGTGATGTACCAGGACGACGGGTTCGGCAAGGCGGGCTTGCTGGGCGTCGAGAATGCGCTGGCCAAGCGCGGGCTCAAGCTCGCGGCTGCGGCCGGCTACGAGCGCAACACCGACAAGGTGGAAGAGGCGGTCAGGCAGATCAAGGCCTCGGACGCGCAGGCCATCATCATGATCTCCGTCAACAAGCCATCGGCCGCCTTTGTCAAGCAGTACCGCGAAAGCGGCGGCGGCGCCCAGCTCTACAACATTTCGGTGGTCGATCCGGCAGAACTCGTCAAGCTGGCCGGGCTGAAGAATGTCCACGGCCTGGGCATCAGCCAGGTGGTTCCCTATCCCTTCAGCACCAGCTTGCCGGTGGTGCGCCAGTACCAGGAACTGCTGAAGAAGTACGCGCCCGCCGAAGTCGTCAACTACACCAGCTTCGAGGAGTTTGTCGGCGCCAAGGTGCTGGTCGAGGCCTTGCGCCGCGCCGGTCCGAATCCGACACGCGCCAAAGTGGTCAAGGCGCTGGAGTCGATGAACAGCTTTGACACCGGCGGCATCACGGTGGGCTATTCGCCGTCGAACCGGATCGGATCGCGCTTTGTCGAGGTGACCGTGGTGGGCAGCACCGGCAAGCTGCTGAAATAGCCCGTCAGGCGCTACTGTTTGGCGCCGAGCGCCAGCGCCCGTTCCCGCGAGTCGGACAAGGCCTTCGGGTCTGGCGTGCTCGCCGTGTCCCAGCCGCCCATGTGCCGGATGCCGATGTCGCTCAGGGCCGCGAGCCACCGGGGGCTGTCGTTCAGGCAGTCGATGTAGCTGAAGGTTTTGCCGCCCGCCTCCAGAAAGGCATGGCGCGCCTCCATCGAGATTTCTTCCAGCGTTTCCAGGCAGTCGCCGGTGAAGCCCGGGCAGACCAGGTCAACGCTTTTCAAGCCCGCCTGGGCCAGCTTGATCAGCGTCGGCTCGGTGTAGGGCTCCAGCCATTTGGCCTTGCCAAAGCGCGACTGGAAGGTCAGCTGCCAGCGGTCTTTTGCCAAGCCGAGGTTTTCGGCCAGCAGGCGCGCGGTCTTGTGGCATTCGCAGTGGTAGGGGTCGCCCAGCATCAAGGTGCGCTCGGGCACACCATGAAAGCTCATGACCAGCTTGTCGGCCTGGCCATTGAGATTCCAGTGCTGGCGAATCTTGTCGGCCAGCGCGTCGATGTAGCCCGCATCGTCGTGGTAGTGGTTGATGAAGCGGAACTCGGGAATGCGCCGCACCCTGGCGGCCCAGGTGTAGACCGCGTCGAACACGCTGGCCGTCGTGGTGCCGCTGTACTGTGGATAGGCCGGCAGGATCAGGATGCGCGTCACGCCGTCCGCCTTGAGCTGGTCGAGTTGCGAGGCAATCGACGGGTTGCCGTAGCGCATGGCATAGCGCACTTCGACAGGGTGGCCGCGCTGGCCGAGGTAGCCGCGCAGCATCGTTGCCTGTTTTTCGGTCCAGACCTTGAGCGGCGAGCCTTCGGGCAGCCAGACGCTGGCGTACTTGGCGGCCGATTTCCTGGGCCGGGTGCGCAAAATGATGCCGTGCAGAATCAGCCACCAGACGGCCTTGGGAATCTCGACGACCCGCGTATCGCTCAGGAATTCGCCGAGGTAGCGGCGCAGCGCCGGCGCGTCTGGCGCATCGGGCGTGCCCAGGTTGCACAGCAGGATGGCGGTGGTGGCCATCGCCTTGGGTGGCGCACCATGGGTAAAGGAGGGTTCGGGGGCAAAGGACATGCGGTATTCTCGCCTACGCCATGCTTGAACTGACCCCCATCAAAGCCATCACCCTAGACCTGGACGACACGCTCTGGCCGATCTGGCCGACCATCGAAAAAGCCGAGCAGGCGCTGCATGACTGGCTCGCCCTGCATGCGCCGCAGACGGCGGCGCTGCTGGCCCAGCCGGCGGCGCGCCACGAGATCCGCGAGCAGGTCAACGCGCTGAATCCCGAACTGAAACACAACCTGAGCGCCTTGCGCACCCGCTCGATCCGGCTGGCGCTTGCCCGCAGCGGCGACGACCCCGGCCTGGCCGAGGCGGCCTTCGAGGTGTTTTTTGCCGCGCGCCACCAGGTCACGCTGTTCGACGATGCGCTGCAGGCGCTGCAGTTTTTATCGCGCCGGTTCCCGCTGGTGGCGCTGTCCAACGGCAATGCCGACGTTCACCGAATCGGCATCGGCGCGTATTTCACGGCCAGCGTCAGCGCGCAACAGTTCGGCGTCGGCAAGCCCGACGCGCGCATTTTCCATGCGGCGGCCGGCGCCGCCGGGGTGAAGGCGCACGAGGTGCTGCATGTGGGCGACGACGCCGCGCTCGATGTGCTGGCGGCGCTCGACTGCGGCATGCAGACGGTCTGGGTGAACCGCACCGACCAGGTCTGGACGCATCCCGCAGCGCCGCACGAAACCGTGACGACGCTGACCGAACTGTGCGACCTGTTTCCCCCTGAGTCCAACCGAAAGCCGACATGACGCTGAAGATTTATGGCACCGCCGCCTCCCGCGCCGCACGCCCGCTGTGGGTGGCGCAGGAGCTGGGGCTGGCGTATGAACACATTGCCTTGCCCTATGTGGGCGGCGCCACGCGCACGCCCGAGTTCCTGAAGGTCAACCCGAACGGGCGCATTCCGGTGGTGGACGACGACGGCGTGCTGGTCTGGGAGTCGATGGCCTGCACCGTCTACCTGGCCGAGCGCTTCCTGGACGGCAACGGCCTGTCGCTGGCGGCGCGCACCAATGCCGAGCGCGCCGAAATCCTGCGCTGGACCTTCTGGGTCGTGACCGAGTGCGAAAAAGACGCGCTGCAATTCCTGATGCACGCCATGGTCATGCCGCCGGAGCGCCGCAAGCCGCAGCTGGCCGAGGAGTCGCTCCGGCACCTGGCCGGCCCCATGCGCATCCTGGACCGGCATTTGCAGGGCCGCCCCTGGCTCGCCGGCGACCGCTTCACCGTGGCCGACATCTGCGTGGCGTCGGTGATTGCCTGGGTCGAAGGCGCCAGCGAACTGATGGCGCAATGCCCGCAGGTGCGCGACTGGCTGCAGGGCTGCCTGGCGCGCCCGGCCTT
>JAQGMN010000269.1 GCA_028292345.1 Polaromonas sp.
AAGACGCGCCCGGCGGCGGTCGGCACCAATCCGCGCGCATGGCGTTCAAACAGCGGCTCGCCCAGCGCATCCTCCAGTTCGCGAAGGCGCCGGCTGGCCGCGCCCAGCGCCAGGTGCGCGCCCCGCGCCGCCGCCGTCAGGCTGCCGGTCTGGGCGCAGTCCACCGCCAGGCGGATCGACACCAGGTCAAACCGGGCCAGGTTGTAGGGCATGGGGAGCAAAGCGGGGTTGCTCAGGCGGCTTTCTTGCGGGGCCCTGCCTTCTTCGCAGCCGGCTTGTGCGTGCCCGCCTTTCGGGCGATCAGCGCATCCAGGTTTCTGACAATCTCGGCTTCTATCTTCTCCTTGAAGGCGCCGAGCAAAAAGCCGAGCTTCGCCGCCAGTTCGAAGCGGTCTGCGGTCACGCTCAGCGTGCCATGGACGCCCAGCCGGCTGAAGCTGACCAGGTCGCTGGTCGTGCCTTCCTCATAGGTGCATTCCATGCCAAATTCCGCTTCAGCCTGCTCGGCCCAGTTGAAGGCGATCTGGCGCGCCTCCTGCAGGCCCAGGGTGTGTTCGCGATCAATGTGGATGTCAGCCATGGGTTCTCCAGGTGGTGTGGGTCGGGATGGTGTGCCGCCTGCCGCCAGGGCAGCCGGGCAGGCTCATCATAAAACCACTGCACGAAACGGCCGGACAGACGGCTGGTTAAATTCGAACCATGATTTTTGAAAATAGCGAATGCCTATAAAACGTAAAATTAGTTGAATAAATAAATTTATAAGAAAAACTGTTAATTTGAAATCGCACACTGGTTTTGATTCAATTCTGTCTATTGCTGTTGATTTTGCCGGCTTGGCCATCTCCCGCCCTCGGCAGAACACCTCAACGCAAGGTTCGCACCGCCCGGCCGGCCTGCGCCTTTGGCCCAGGCTCCGACTCCGGCGGCATGGCGCCACCGGCAGATGCAAAGCGGCCCGCAAGCCGCGAAAGCC
Organism: Polaromonas sp.; assembly: GCA_028292345.1. Lineage (GTDB taxonomy): Bacteria > Pseudomonadota > Gammaproteobacteria > Burkholderiales > Burkholderiaceae_C > Polaromonas. The sequence goes on from JAQGMN010000269.1 coordinate 974, forward strand.
CGTTCAATGACCGATTTCCTCCAGCCAGGGCCCTGCCATGACGCTTGACGGCGAACCGATGGGGCCTTCCATCACGGCCTCGCTCCTGGCGGGCGTGCTGGAGTCGGCGATGGACGCCGTCATCACGGTGAACCAGCGCCACGAAATCATCCTGTTCAACCGCGCTGCCGAAAGGATGTTCGGCAGGCTTCGCCAGGAAGTGATGGGCCAGCTGCTTGACACGCTGATTCCGCAGCGCTTTCGCCCCCGCCATGCACGCCATGTCGAGCAGTTCGGCGTGAACCCGGTCACCGCCCGGGGCATGGGAAGCGACGAACTCATGTTTCACGGGCTGCGCGCCAATGGGCAGGAATTTCCCATCGAGGTGTCGATCTCGCAGGTGGCAACGCCCGAGGGGCCGCTGTTCACCGCCATCGTGCGGGACATCACCGACCGCCAGGCCGCGCAGGCGCACTTGAAGCTGCTGGAAACCAGCATTTCCCATCTCAATGACATGGTGGTCATCACCGAAGCCGATCCGGTGGACGAGCCGGGGCCGCGCATCGTTTTTGTCAATGCCGCGTTCGAGCGCCACACCGGCTACAGCCGCGCCGATGTCGTGGGCCGGTCCCCGCGCTTTTTGCAAGGCCCGCTGACGCAGCGGGCCGAACTCGACCGGATGGGGGCGGCCCTCAGGGCCTGGCAGCCGGTGCGGGCCGAACTGATCAATTACACCAAGGCCGGCGAGGTTTTCTGGGTCGAGCTCGACATCGTGCCCATCGCCGATGCCCGGGGCCGGTACACCCACTGGGTTTCGGTGCAGCGCGACATCACCGAGCGCAAGCGGGCCGAGCAGGCGCTGCACGACAGCGAGCAGCGCTATGCCGCGCTGTTTGCCTCGGCGCCGGTGCCGATGTGGGTGTTCGGCCAGTCCGGTGGCCGGTTCCTGAAGGTCAACCAGGCGGCCATCGAGGACTATGGCTACTCTCAAGCCGAATTCATGGCAATGACGCTGGCCGACCTCGACGACGGCGTGGCGCCGTTGTGCACGCTGGGCAATCCGGGCGAGGCCGAGCGCAACCGCCAGGGGCCGTATCCGCACCGGCGCAAGGACGGCACGGTGTTTTTTGTCGATGTGGTGGTCCGGCCCATCCAGTTCGGCGGCCAGCCGGCCTGCTTCCTGGTGGCCCTGGACACCACGGCCCGGGTGAAGGCCGAAGCGGAGGTGCGAGAGCATCTGTTCACCCTGCAGCGTGCCGCCGACGCCGCCCAGGCGATCACGCTGCACCTGACGCTCGAAGGCATGACGCAGGAACTGGCGGACCAGGCGCGCGGCGTGATCGGCGCGCACCAGGCGGCGGTCAGCCTTGCCGTGGACGGTGACTGGCAGCAGGCCATTCATGCGCTGTCGCTGTCCGGCGACTATTCCCCCTACCGCAGCCGGCTGCCGCTGACCCACGGCAGCAGCATCTACGCCCGTGGCGCCAACCGCACCCGCCCGGTGCGCCTGACGCAGGCCGAGGTGCTGGCGCATGCCGGCTGGCGCCAGGTGGGCAGCGCCGACGAGTGCGAGCGCATGATGCGCGGCTGGCTGGCCGTGCCGCTGACGGGCCGCGACGGCCGGCACATCGGCGTGCTCCAGCTGTCCGCCCGGTACGAGGGCGATTTCACCCAGCAGGACGAATACGTCGCGACAGAAATGGCGCAGCTGGCCTGCATCGCGGTGGAAAATGCCTGCCTGATGCAGGAGGTCAGCCAGCTCAACATCGGCCTGGAGAAGAAGGTGGCCGAACGCACCGCCGCGCTGGCGCGCCAGGAGGCCCTGTTCCGCGCCCTGGCCGAGCAGGCGCCGCAGATCATCTGGACCACCGACCAGAAGGGCGAGGTCACCTACCTGAACCGTGCATGGCTGGAACTGATGGGCGGCACGCTGCAGGACTGGACCGGGCGGCAGTGGATCGCCGCGCTTCACCCCGAGGACATTGCCGAACTGAAGCAGAACTGGACGCAGGCCCGAACCAGCCAGCTGCCTTTTTCCGGCGTGCGGCGCTGGCTGTGCCGGGACGGCAGCGTCCACACCATGGCTTACCGGGCGTCCCCGGTGCGTGACGAGCAGGGCGCGGTGTCATTCTGGGTCGGAATCGATGCCGATGTGACCGAGTTCAAGCTGGTCGAGCAGGCCCTGCGCCGGTCCAACGAGGAACTGGAAGCCTTTTCCTATTCGGTGTCGCATGATCTGCGCGCGCCGCTCAGCACCATCGACGGCTTCGGCTCCCTGCTGGCCCGGCAGCTGGCCGGCAACGGCAACGAAAAGGTCAGGCATTACCTGGCCCGCATCCAGCATGGCGTGGGGCAAATGGGCCGGCTGATCGAGGACCTGCTGTCGCTCGCGCAGGTGACGCGCACCCGTTTGCGCTACACCCGGGTCGACCTGTCCGCCATGGCGCGCGGCATCCTGGACGAATGGCAGGTGCGCCAGCCGGCGCGCGTGGTCACAGCGCAGGTCGAAGCCGGCCTGGTGGTCCAGGCGGACGAAGTGCTGCTCCGGGTGGTCATGGAAAACCTGCTGGCCAACGCCTGGAAATTCAGCGTCCGGCAGGCCGAAGCCCGGATCAGCGTCGGCCAGCAACTGGATGCCGCCGGCCGGCCGGTGTTTTTTGTGCGTGACAACGGCGCCGGGTTTGACATGGCGCATGCCGAAAAGCTGTTCATCCCTTTCGAGCGCCTGCATGCGCCCTCGGAGTTTCCCGGTTCCGGCATCGGCCTGGCCACCGTCAGCCGCGTCATCGGGCACCACGGCGGCACGCTGTGGGCCGACGCCACGCCCGGGCTCGGGGCGACTTTTTACTTCACGCTGCCCCGGCAGGTGCTCACTGCCTGAGCGGCAGGCCGCCGGGGTCGGCCATCCCGGTCCTTGCGGGCAGGGCTTCGGCCTTCAGGCGCGCATGGCGCTCGGCCCGGGGCAGCCCGGCCAGCCGCTGGACGGCGCCATAGAACCGTTGCCAGTCCCCGCCTTCGCGCTCGAACAAGGCTTCGAAAGCCGGCACCCCTTCGTCGTAAGCCGCCTGGGCGCCGAAGGCCGCATTGTTGGCGCGCGCCACCCAACCGTCGTAGCCGGCATAACCGCCCCATTCGGCCCGCAGCTGCGCATAGCGTTCCCTGAAATTCTGCATTGCTATGATTTTAAGAGCTAGTTGCGCTTGTGGGCCGTGCGCAAAAGCCTTGTTTGACTCATAAATGGCGGTCAACTCCCGGCGCGTGGCCGCCGCCAGCGCCCGGAACTGCCGGCGGCGCCCGTCAAAGCGCTGGTAGGCCTGGCGGGCTTCCTCGCTGGCCTGCGCGGCATGGCTGTCCAGCCAGCGCTGCACGCCCAGCCGCTCGACGGCCGTGGCGAACGATTCGTTGAACTCGGTGTCGCCGGGCGCATAGGCGACCTGGTGCGCCAGTTCGTGGAACACCAGCCGCGCCAGTTCGCCGTCGGGGTAGCCGATGAAGGTGCTCAGCAGCGGGTCGCCGCCGGCCCAGTTCATCCAGCCCAGCGTGGAATAGGCTGGCACGCCGTAGACGCTGGTCTCCAGCCCCTGGCCGGCCAGCCGGTCCGCCTCGGCCCGGGCCTCGGATTCGCTGAAATACCCCCGGTAGCCGACGCAGCCGGCCACCGGGAAACACCAGGTCTTGAGCGTCAGCGACAAAGGCGGCGCCGCCACCACGTTCCAGACCACGGCGCTGCGGTGCAGGTCGGCATAGCGCTGGTAGCTCGGGTTGTCGGGCAGCTTGAGTTCGGCCACGGCAAAGCGGCGGATGCGCTGCGCCAGCGCCAGCCGGCTTTTGAGCTGCGCCGGCGTCTGCGCATCGTCCAGCCAGTCGTTCACCGGGCGCGCGGCATTGAGCATCGTCAGGTGGCCGTTGACCGACTGCCAGTAGTAGCCCAGGTCCGCGCAGCCGGCCAGGCCGGCCGCCGCCAGCGCGGCAAACAGCAGCTTGTTGCGCCTTGTCCATGCCACGGCGGTTTCTCCTTCTCAAGCCGCCTGCACTTCAACCAGGCAGTCGTAGAACACCGGCCCGCGCCCCAGGTCGGTCAGGCGCTGGCTGGTGAGCTGGTTGACGTTCGTGCCGCCAAGCCCCAGCTTGCGCCACCAGATGCCCAGGCCGTTGACCACGCCGGGCCGGGCGCGCAGCGAGACCTCGGCCTTGACCAGGTAGTCGCCGCGCGCGTTGAACACCCGCACCGTGCTGCCTGCGGCAATGCCGCGCGCGGCGGCATCGTGCGGATGCATCTCCAGCACCGGCTCGCCCTCCATCGCCCGCAGGGTTTTCACGTTGACAAAGGTCGAGTTCATGAAGTTGCGCGCCGGCGGCGAGATCATGGCCAGCGGAAACTCGCTCGACGACCCCGGCGCTTCATGGTTCGGCACATGGCCGGGCAGGCCGTCCAGGCCCTGCGCGGCCAGCCGCTCGCTGAAGAACTCGCATTTGCCCGACGGCGTGGGAAAGCCGCCTTCGGCGAACGGCGCGTC
>JAQGMN010000312.1 GCA_028292345.1 Polaromonas sp.
CTTGTTGTTACGCATCCCCCTGAATGGAACGCAAGAGCAGCTCACCAGCCTGCGCACGCTCCAAGAAGCCTTTTCAAGGGTCTGCAATGCACTGGCGCCGCTGGTTCAGCAATCGCGATGCTGGAACCGCGTCACACTTCACCACCTTTCCTACAAACAACTGCGGGAACAGTTCCCTGTCATGGGGTCCCAGATGGTCTGCAACGCCATTTATTCTGTTTGCCGCACCAGCCGTTTGGTGTACCAGCATCCTGAAAGTCCGTTCAACCTGAGCCGGCTGCGCGACAAGCCACTGCCGCTGCTCCGATTTACCGACACCTGCCCGGTCTATTTCGACCGTCATACCCTGAGTGTCAAAAACGGCCATTTGTCAATGTATACGCTGGATGGACGCATTCGTTTTCATCTTGCATTGCGGCCGGAGGATGAAACCAGTTTTCATGAAGGAAAGCTGCGGGAGATAGTTTTATCACGCACGGCGACAGACGCTTTTGAGCTGTCATTCCTTTTTTCAAGACCGTCCCAAACCGATGACATATCGGCTGAGACAGAGCAAGACCCCGGTGAAATACCCGAATACGTGATGATTGACGAGGATGCCCCATGAGTAGCCTGAAAAAGCCTTCCGAACTGCACCAGGCAATGATGTCGCTGCGACCTTATTTTGTGCGGGCTGCCTGGTTCAGCCTGTGTTCGTGCCTGCTGGTTCTTGCTCCCAGCGGTTACATGCTGGAGGTGTATGACCGGGTGGTCAACAGCCGCAACCACATGACCCTTGTCATGCTGACTGTGCTGGTACTGGGCGCCTATGTATTGATGGAAATTCTTGAGTGGGCCAGGTCACAGGTCATGCATGAAGCCGGACAGAAGCTGGACACGCTGCTGCGCAACCGGATATTCACCGCCATTTTCGAGGCCAATCTCAAACGTGTTCCTGGCGGCAGCCTGCAGCCGTTGAACGATTTCAGGACTGTCAGGGATTTTTTAAGTTCCCCTCCCCTGCTGGCGCTGATGGAAGCGCCCGTGTCCCTGGTGTTTCTTGCGCTTGTATTTGCCATCAGCCCCGTGCTGGGCTGGGCTTCCGTCATCGGGGCGCTGGTGCAGGTTTTCATTGGCTGGTTGAATGAGCAAAACACACAGCCGCCGCTGGTGGCCGCCAACCGGGCGGCCATGGCAGCGCAGCAGTATGCCGACGGCTCGCTACGCAATGCACAAGTGATCGAATCCATGGGCATGCTGCGCGACATCCACCGCCGATGGATGGAAAGACAGCGTGAGTTCCTCGGGCTCCAGGCGACAGCTTCGGAGCGCGCCGGTGGCTACCAGGCCCTGACAAAGTTCCTGCAGACCACCATGGGGTCGCTGCTGCTGGGGATGGGCGCCTGGCTGCTGCTGCGCAACGAGCTCAACGGGGGAGCCGGCATGATGATCGTGGCGTCCATACTGGGCGGCCGGGTGCTGGCGCCGCTGGTCCAGATCATCACGCAGTGGCGCACCGTGGTGAATGTGCGCGATGCATGGCAGCGGCTTGAAAGCCTGCTGGCCACTGTTCAGGCAAAACCCAAGCCTATGGCGCTTCCGGCGCCGCGCGGCATGTTGCAGGTTGAAACCCTGGTGGCCGGGGCGCCGGGCGGCGGCACGGCGATCATCAAGAATGCGGCGTTCAGCCTGTCACCGGGCGAGGTCGTGGCCGTGGTGGGCCCTTCCGCGTCAGGCAAGACAACGCTGGCACGGTTGCTGGTCGGACTGTGGCCCGCCGCAAGCGGGAAGGTGCGGCTCGATGGCGTGGATGTCTTCACTTGGGACAAGAGCGAACTGGGCCCTTACCTGGGCTACCTGCCGCAAGGCGTGGAGCTGATCGATGGCACGCTGGCTGAAAACATTGCGCGCTTTGGCGAGGTCGAGCCGGCAAAGGTCAAGGCAGCGGCCCGCGCCGTGGACCTGCATGACTTCATCATGAGCCTTCCGCAGGGTTATGACAGCCCGGTCGGCCGCGAAGGCGCAAGGCTTTCGGGCGGGCAGCGCCAGCGGGTTGCACTGGCGCGGGCGATCTATGGCGACCCGGTACTGGTCGTGCTTGACGAACCCAATTCCAGCCTGGACGAGGTGGGTGATGCAGCACTGGCATCGGCCATCCTGGAACTGAAGGCACGCGGCACGACCTTTGTGATCATGACGCACCGCACCAGCATCCTGGCGGTCGCCGACAAGATGCTGGTGTTGCAGGACGGCGTGATGCAGGCCTTCGGACCGCGTGACGAAGTGCTGGCCGCCCTCAAAAAAGCCAATGAAAAAGCAGCAGCGGCGCCGTCCGCCAGCCCGTCCCCATCAGGCGTTTTGGTGCCTGCAGCCTGAACCCGGAACGCGAGCACACCCATCCCATGAAAAAAATCGCATTCTTCAAACGCAGCGAACTGACTGCCACCTTGTGGGCGTTCCGGCAGGAGTTCCTGATCGTCGGCGTGCTGAGCTTTTTGAGCAACCTCTTAATGCTGGCGCCCACCATCTACATGCTGCAGGTCTATGACCGCGTGCTGACCAGCCAGAGCGAACTCACGCTGATTGCGGTGTCGCTGATCACGCTGTTCCTGTTTGGCGTGATGGCTTGCTCCGAATGGCTGCGCTCCCGGGTGCTGGTGAAGGCCGGGATGCGCTTTGACGAGCAGCTGAGCACCCGCGTCTTCAACGCCAGCTTCGAGGCCTACCTGAGCCAGTCCTCCACATCGCCTTCGCGGGCTTTCGGCGATCTGATCCAGATCCGGCAGTTTTTGACGGGAAATGGCATCTTTGCGCTTTTCGACGCACCCTGGGCACCCATTTATATTGCAGTGACCTTTCTCCTGCACCCCTGGCTGGGCATCCTGTCGCTGATCTTTGCCGTGGTGCAGGCGGCCCTGGCCTGGTTTGGACACCGGCATACCGTGGCGCCCGCCGAGGAAGCGGCCAAGGCGTCCAGCGACACCAGCAGCTACCTGCAGAGCAAGCTGCGCAATGCCGAGGTGCTCGAATCGATGGGCATGATCGGAAACCTGCAAAAACGCTGGAGGCTTCAGCACCACGACGCGATGGACAAGAACGCGTCGGCCCAGGGCCTGACGCACCGGGTGACCGCCTGGAGCAAGTTCATCCGCTACAGCCAGCAGTCGCTGGCGCTTGGGGCCGGCGCGCTGCTGGTGATTGACGGCCAGCTGTCGCCAGGCGCCATGATTGCCGCCAACGTGCTGATGGGACGGGCGCTCGCGCCGATTGACCAGTTGGTGGGGACCTGGCGCAGCTTTGTCTCGACCCGCGCCGCTTTCGGCCGGCTTGAAAGGCTGCTGCAGGGCCACCCCGAGCGCGACCCTGCCCTGAGCCGTGTCGCACCCACGGGCGCCATCACCTTGCGCGGCGTGGTGGCCAGCGCCGAAGGCCGGAATACACCGATCCTGAAAAACATCTCGTTTGCCGTTGCTGCAGGTTCCGTGGTGGCCGTACTCGGCCCGTCAGGCTCGGGCAAGTCCACCCTGGCGCGCGCCCTGGTGGGCATCTGGCCGGAGCTTTCCGGCGAAGTGCTGCTCGACGACATACCGATGGAACGCTGGAGCCGCACCGAACTGGGGCCGCACCTGGGCTACCTGCCGCAGGATGTGGAACTGTTTGAAGGCTCCATTGCTGAAAACATTGCCCGCCTGGGAAAGGTCGATTCGGCCAAGGTGATCGAGGCGGCCCGTTGCGCCGGCATGCACGACATGATCCTGCGCTTTCCGAAAGGTTACGACACGCCCATCGGCGAGGCGGGCGGCCTGCTGTCGGGCGGGCAGCGCCAGCGCATCGGCCTGGCACGGGCCGTGTACGGCGAACCGGCGCTGATCGTGCTGGACGAACCCAATGCCAACCTGGACGAAGCCGGCGAGAACGCACTGCTTCGAACCGTGCAGGCCCTCAAGGCCAAGGGTAAAACCGTCATCCTGATCACCCACCGCCCGGGGGCGATTGCCGTGGCCGACCGGCTCATCATTTTGCGCGATGGCGAAATCTTTGCCGATGGCCCCAAGGACACGGTGATGCCGGGGCTCAGGCCCGCCAGTCCCGCCAGGCCAACCCGGCCGCCACCCCCCCCTGCGCCGCCTGTTACTGCCCTGGAATCGCCTCAGCCCGCATGAAGCGCCGCAAGGCCTCCCCATTTATTACTCCTTTCACCGAAACCTGCCATGGCCACATCCGACATCCTGAATCGCCCGCCCGTTCCCGCTGCACCCTCCCCCCTGGGAAAAACCGGTGCCGACAAGGCCCCTTCGTCCGACCCGGGCCATGCCGGCCGGATCGGCCTGTGGGCGCTCGGCATCGGCTTTGGCGGCTTCCTGCTATGGGCTGCGCTGGCCCCGCTGGACGAAGGCGTGCCCAGCCAGGGGCATGTGGCCATCGACACCAAGCGCAAGACGGTCCAGCACCTGAGCGGCGGCATCATCAAGGAAGTGCTGGTCGGCGAAGGCGACCAGGTCAAGGAAGGCCAGTTGCTGATCAAGCTCGACGATGCGGCGGCCAAGGCCAACTTCGAGGCGGTGCGCCAGCGCTACCTGGGCCTGCGCGCCATGCAGGGCCGCCTGCTGGCCGAGCAGGCGGGCCTGTCCGTCATCGGCTTTCACCCCGACCTGGTGGCCGCCGCCGGCGACCCGCTGATCAAGCAGCAGATGATGAACCAGGAGCAGCTGTTCAGGTCGCGCAAGGCCGCCTTGCAGGCCGACCTGCAGTCCATCCAGGAAAGCATCCAGGGCCAGCAGGGGCTGACCGTGGCCTACGAAGGCATGATGGTCAGCCGGCGCAACCAGTTGGCATTGCTCAACGAAGAACTCACCAACACGCGCGGCCTGGTCAAGGAAGGCTACGTGCCGCGCAACCGCCAGCTGGAGCTGGAGCGCCAGGTGTCCGAGTCCAGCACGTCGATGACGGAACTGCAGGGCAACACGGTTCGTTCCCGGAGTTCCATGGCCGAGTTGCGCCAGCGCGCCATTGCCCGCCAGCAGGAATACCGCAAGGAGGTCGAGACGCAGCTGGCCGACGTGACGCGCGAGGTGCTGAGCGATGCCGGCAAATTCATTGCCCTGCAGGATGACCTGACGCGCACCGAGATCCGCTCGCCGGCGGCAGGCCAGGTGGTGGCGCTGGCGGCGCAAACCGTGGGCGGCGTGATCGGCCCCGGGCAAAAGATCCTGGATGTCGTGCCGGCCAATGAGTCGCTGCTGCTGGAGACCCGCGTGCTGCCCCAGCTGATCGACAGCGTGCATGCCGGCATGCCGGTCGATGTCCGTTTCAACGCGTTCGCGCATTCCCCGCAACTGGTGGTGCAGGGCAAGCTGGTGTCGGTGTCGGGCGACATGCTGACCGACCCGCAAACCGGCGCCGGCTACTACCTGGCGCGCGTTGCCGTGACGCCCGAAGGCTTGACAAAGCTGGGCAAGCGCCAGATGCAGCCGGGCATGCCGGTTGAAGTGGTTTTACGGACCGGCGAGCGCTCGATGCTCACCTACCTGCTGCACCCGCTGACCAAGCGCATCGCAGCGTCGATGAATGAGGAAT